>JALVQQ010000269.1:0-22809 GCA_027025395.1 Deltaproteobacteria bacterium
CTATTCAACGGGTATTCCGGTCTGTATCCTGGTGCTGAAAAAGTGCAAACGCACCGATGACGTGCTTTTCATCAATGCGGCCGAGCTCTACCAGCCGGGCAAGCGTCAGAACACCCTGCTCCCTGAGCATATCCAGAAGATCGTGGACACCTATCAGCATCGCCGCGAGGTCAGGGAGGAGCTGGATAACGGCGCCATATTCGCCGCCCGGTGCGTGAGCCTGGAAGAAATCGAAGAAGAACACGATTTCAACCTGAACATCACCCGCTATGTCAGCACCGCAAAGCCTGAGGAACCGGTTGATCTGGGGCAGGTCCATGATGAATTGACCAACCTTGCGGACAAAATCGCAGACGCTGCAGAACGTCATAATACGTTTCTCCAGGAGTTGGGCCTGCCAGTTCTGCCACTGTTACATGAAAAAAGATCGCCAGGCGGGTAAAAATAAAATATCATCCAGCAAAACAGTGCGCCGGATTTTTATCCGGCTGCGCTCCGTAAAAAAACAGTGATTCCAGGGGCTGTGCTGACCGCAGGTGAAGAGAGTGGGGCTAATGAAAAACCCCGTTTTTTGTCTGCTGGAGTGCAGACACCTGCCAGTGATGCCAATGCCTTTGGGGCCGATGTCCTTTTCTGCAATATGTTATGTCTTCTGATAACTCATTAAACAGTCTTTCCGGGTTCTGCTGTGATACGGCAGTGATAGTGGCATTTGCCGTATATCTTGCTGCAATGCTGGGTATCGGGTTCGTCGCATGGGCGCGTACAAAAGACCTGGAAGATTACATCCTTGGTGGAAGAAGCCTTGGGGCCTGGGTTGCCGCACTCAGCGCTGGGGCCTCTGACATGAGCGGTTGGCTTCTCATGGGGCTTCCCGGCCTTGCCTATGCATCGGGTCTTGGTTCAGTCTGGATAGCCGCAGGCCTTCTTGCCGGAACATGGCTGAACTGGCTCATCCTGGCGCCCAGACTTCGCAGGGAGACAGCAAGAACCGGCGCCCTGACCATCCCGGAATTTTTTGCCACCCGCTTTCCCGCCTCTGCCCCAACCATAAGGCTTGTCTCCGCCCTGTTTATCCTGATCTTTTTTACAATTTATACCTGCTCGGGAATGGTGGCCGGGGGAAAGCTCTTCAACACGGTATTCGGAATACCATACACCTGGGCCGTGCTTTCCGGAGGCGCTGCGGTCATGGCCTATACCTTTCTTGGAGGGTTTCTCGCCGTCTCATGGACAGATGCAGTGCAGGCGTCCCTGATGTTCGCGGCCCTGGTATTTGTTCCGGCTGCGGTGTTTTTCCTGCCGCATCAGGGCGCCGGGACTGCCATCCCCCAGGGATTTTTCAACCCCTTAACCTCTGCTTCAGGCACGCCACTCTCCCTTGTCACGGCTGTTTCACTTGTTGCATGGGGCGCGGGCTATTTCGGGCAGCCGCATATACTGGCCCGGTTCATGGCCATAGAGGAAGAAGATGATGTTTCGCGGGCGCGGAGAATCGCCGTTACCTGGTCGGCTGTCACACTTGCCGGGGCCATAGCCTCCGGTATTGCCGGGGTTGTCTATCTTGGCCCTGGTCTGGCCGACAGCGAAAAGGTGTTCATGATTCTGGTGCGCAGGATTATGCCGCCTGTGGTGGCGGGGGCTTGCCTGTCAGCGGTGCTGGCCGCGATAATGAGCACTGCGGATTCCCAGCTTCTTGTATCCGCCTCGGTTTTTACAGAGGATTTTTACAGGGTCTTTCTCAGACGGCGGGCAGGGCAGGGGGAGCTTGTGACCGCAGGCAGGGTGGCGGTGATTATGATAGCCATTGCCGCCTGCCTGCTTGCCCTTGACCCGGAAAGCCGGGTGCTTGGGCTTGTCTCCTATGCCTGGGCCGGTTTTGGCGCGGCATTCGGTCCTGTCATGGTGTTGTCCCTGTACTGGAAAAGGCTTACCGGCCGCGGCGCCGTGGCTGGCATTGCCGTTGGCGGGCTTGTCGTACTGGCCTGGAAGAATCTGCACGGAGGAATTTTTGATCTGTATGAAATAATACCAGGGATACTGGGCAGCACGGCGGCTGCGTTTACGCTCTCTGTTTTTGTGCCGGAAGGAGACGGCCCGGCGTCCCGGCCTGAGGGAAGCAGCGGAGACCAGCCGGCCTGATGGGGATTTTGCGCCGCTATGAAGGAGTGATCCGTGGAAGGGGAGCTGTTGTTTTGACTCTTGCCCCGAATTCGGGCCAAAACGGGCTTGGCATGCGAACCTGTAAAAGGAATTTGATCCTGGCTTACCCTGTCTTTATCCTTTCCTGCCTCATTTTGACCATCCTCACTCTTGTCCTTTCTTCCTGTTCAACGCAGGGGGTCAGGGAGAGCTTCAGCAATACCTTTACCCCGTCTGATACCAAGATAATGAAATTTCATGTAGAGCAGGATCTTAAAGATATTGAAGATCTCATGCACCGGCTCTATCTGAAAAATCCGGTTTATGAACCTGATGTCAAAATGCGCAGGCAGAAAGCGGATGCCGTGTTCAGAAACGGCGCAATTGCCGGGTACGATTTTTTTTACCTGCCCTCGCACAAGCTGCTTGAATCGGCATTTGCTGAAAAATGTCTCTGCGGTGACCGGGTTTTCGTGTTATGCCTCGGGCTTGCCAAGAGTATCCGGGAGGCGTATGACATCGGGGACATGTTCTTTTTTACCGGCGTGCAGGTCATTCCCGAAAGGCTCGAAAGGCTTTACATAAATCTTTCAAGGACAAACTGGCTCCTGAAAACCCGGCGCGACAGGCACGGGAGGCTGCTGTTCATCACCAACGAGGCAGGCGAAAACGGTTATATAAATATGGAATATGAAAAAATCTTTACAAGAATGTTGACCAGAACAGCCGATGATATTTATCTTAGGGCTGGCCTGATGAACAATTTTATTTTCAGGTCATCCACGGTTTTTCTGTCTATCCTGACGCTTTAATGAATTTACCACATAAGGAGCATGATTTGATATGAGCGAGGGTCCCGAAGCATATATTGACGATTCAAAGCCATTGCGGGATGATGATACCTTCTGTTTTTCCTGCACTCCTGAGCGCAGGTGTTTTACAAACTGCTGTTATGATCTGAATCTGGTTCTGATGCCCTATGATATCATGCGTCTCAAAAACCGGCTCGGCATGACATCCGGTGATTTTCTCAAGAAGTACACCGGGGTCCATGTGGGGCAGGAGACAGGAGTGCCTGTCATACTGCTCAAGATGGAGGAACCCTATCTCAAGTGTCCCTTCCTGGAGGAAGCCAGGGGATGCAATGTATATGAAGACCGTCCCGGTGCATGCCGCACCTATCCCCTTGCGCGGATGGCCAGGCGAAGTCAGTCAATGGAGGGGGTTGAGGAGTTTTACTACATAGTACGGGAGCCCGACTGCCAGGGCTTCAGGGATGGCCGCGAGTGGACCGTGAGGGAGTGGAAGGCCAATGAAAAGATAGCCAAATTCAATGAGATGAATGACGTTTTCGGCGAACTCCTGCAGGCCAAGCAGGTGGCAAATATCCCCCACCTTTCTGCTGATCAGATTGATATTTTCTATATGGGATGCTATGACATTGACGGTTTCAGGGACTTTTTTCTGAACGGGCCCAATCTTGAGAGGTACATGGAATCAGATGATGTTATATCGAAAATTTCCGAAGATGAAGAAGAATTGTTGAAATATGGTATAAGATGGGTAAAAAAGAAGTTGTTTGAAGGTGGCTGTCTCGGATGCGGGGCAAGTTGCAGTACGGACGGATAGAGCGGCCTAAGGCATGTTCTTGACACTGCAACACCGGGTCAATTAGGATGGGATGGCAATAAAATTCATCATTTATGAGGAGGGCTGCAACATGCTCAGAGCAGGAAAAATTTTAATCGTTTTATGCGCAATGGTTCTTTTATGCCCGGGAAGATGGGCGGCAGCGGCGGATACCCTGAAAATTGGATCATTTCTGGCTGTAACCGGCCCTGCTTCCTTTCTGGGAGATCCTGAACTCAAGACCCTGCAGATGTACATAGACAAAATCAACGCCCAGGGTGGAATTGACGGTATCAAGATCGACTTTGTTCACTATGATACAAAGGCGAAGGCAAAGGAGGCCAAGAATTTTGTAAACCGTCTTATCAAAAAGGACAGGGTTGATGTAATAATCGGCGGCAGCACCTCTGGAAACACCATAGCCGTCATGGACCTTGTGGAAAGGGGAAGGGTTCCACTGATTTCCCTGGCAGGTTCGGTGAAAATTGTCGAGCCGGTGAGGAAGTGGATCTTCAAGACCCCGCACACCGACCGCATGGCCGCCGAGAAGATATTCCAGGACATCAAGAGCCGCGGCATCACCAAGGTCGCCCTTATTACCGGTAACGGCGGTTTTGACAAGTCCGGCAGGGCCCAGTGCCTGGCCCTTGCCCCCAAGTACGGCATAGAGATTGTTGCCGACGAGAAGTATGGCAACTCGGATACCGACATGACTACTCAGGTCGCCAAGATAAGAGCTACCGACGCGCAGGCCATTATCAACTTCGGTTTTGGCAAGGCGCCTGCAATTGTTACCAAAAATATCAGGCAGCTTGGCATAAAGCTCCCCCTTTACCAGTCACACGGCGTGGCGTCCAAAAAGTATATCGAGCTTGCTGGCGAGGCGGCGGAGGGTGTGCGGCTGCCGGCGGCGGGCCTTATTGTGGCTGATCTGCTTCCTGACTCTGATCCCCAGAAGAGGGTATTGCTCAGGTACAAGCATGATTACGAGTCAAAATTCGGTCCGGTTTCAACCTTCGGCGGCCATGCTTACGATGCCCTTTTCATGGTTGTAAATGCGGTCAGGAGCTGTGGATGCACTGACAGGGCAAAAATCAGGGACGGCATTGAAAACACCAGTGGGTTTGTGGGCACCGGCGGTATTTTCAATATGAGCCCCACGGATCACCTTGGTCTCGGCCTCGATTCCTTCCGCATGGTGGAGATAAAAAACGGCAACTGGACACTTGTTAAATAGCCTGTAAGATAGGACACTGATAAATCATGGATGCCCCCTTCGGGTAAAACCCGGAGGGGGCAGTTTTTGTAAGGCAAGGCCGGATGTTTGATCAACTGCTGCAGTTCATCATAAGCGGAATAACCGTTGGTTCTGTATATGCCCTGGTGGGGCTCGGGTTCACCATTATCTATAACGCCTCTGATGTCGTCAATTTTGCCCAGGGGGAGTTTGTAATGATAGGGGCCATGAGCGCCATCTTCCTTTACGGGGCCGGGATTCCCTATCCGCTGGCCCTTGCCGCCGCCGTGGCAATTACCGTTGTTGTGGGCCTGATGCTTGAGAAGTTTGCTGTTGAGCCCGCGAAGAATGCCTCTGTGGTAACTACAATAATAATCACAATAGGCGCGTCGATTTTCCTTCGCGGCGCGGCCCTGCTGGTTTGGGGCAAGGATATTTACGGCCTGCCTCCATTCACCAAGGATGTCCCTATCTCCATAGGAAGTGCGACCCTGCTTCCCCAGAATATCTATGTAATGCTCGGCACTGCCGTTGCAGTGCTGCTGGTCAGGTACTTCTTTGACCGTACCATGACTGGCAAGGCCATTATGGCCTGTTCGTGTAACCGGCGCGCAGCCTCCCTGGTTGGCATAAACGTGAACAGAATGCTTCTCATTGCCTATGGAGTGTCAGCGCTTCTGGGCGCCGTGGCGGGCATACTGGTCACTCCCATTACATATACCTCCTATGACGCGGGAGTAATGCTTGGCCTCAAGGGATTTTGCGCAGCCATCCTCGGAGGAATGGGGAATTCAATGGGGGCCGTGGCAGGCGGCCTTCTGCTTGGCATTATAGAGTCGCTCGGGGCAGGCATTATTTCTTCAGGTTACAAGGACGCAATCGCGTTTGTGGTCATTCTTGGCGTGCTTTTCTTCAGGCCCGGAGGACTGCTGGGCAGGGCTGATTCGGAGAGGGTATGAGACGGCTTGGCGGTCTGTACATACTGGCGTTCCTGTTTGTTATTACCGGCCTCATGTTTCCTGACAGTTATTATGTAACTGTTGTGGGGGTAACCATATTTACCAACGCGGTGCTGGCCGTAAGCCTCAACCTCCTTATGGGATACGCCGGACAGATTTCCCTGGGACATGCCGCATTTTTCGGTCTTGGCGCATACAGCTCCGCAATACTCACCTCGCGTTACGGAGTTAATCCCTGGCTTGCAATGCTGGCCGGGCTCGCCCTGTCCGGCACGGTGTCGTGGGTGCTCGCCCGGCCCATTCTCAAGCTGAAAGGGCACTATCTTGCAATGGCTACCCTTGGAATGGGAATTATCATCCATATTTTCTTTGTGCAGGCAGACTGGCTTACAGGCGGTCCGGACGGGCTTTCCGGTATCCCCGGGATAACTGTTTTTGGCTGGCCCGTAAATACAGACCTGCGCTGGTACTGGGTTTTTGGCGTACTGATGCTTTTCTGTATCTGGGTTTCCCTGAATATCGTGGATTCCAGGCCGGGGCGCGCCCTTGCAGCCGTGCATGGAAGCGAGGTGGCCGCGCAGATGACCGGGGTTGATACAGCCAGTGTAAAGGCCCAGATATTTGTCGTGTCCGCCCTGCTTGCATCTGTAGCCGGCAGCCTTTTTGCCCACCAGCAGGCATTTGTCAGCCCGGAATCCTTCAGTTTTTTCTTTTCGATAGAGCTTGTGACAATGGTGGTGCTGGGCGGCCTTGCATCAACCTTCGGGGCGGTATTCGGAGCGGTGCTGCTTAGCCTGCTGCCTGAATTCCTCCTGGTGTTTGAAGATTTTGAAGTGCTGATCTATGGTGCCATTCTCATGGCCATAATGATTTTTCTGCCTGACGGCCTCTTTGTCACCACCAGCAGGTTGATTACCGAAAGGCTGCGTGGCGGGGAGGCTTCCTGACAGGTGATGGCTTTACTATCCGTAAGAGGACTTGAAAAACACTTTGGCGGCGTTACCGCCATAGCCGGGCTTGACTTCGACGTTGAGCAGGGGGCCATTTTTTCCATAATCGGTCCCAACGGCGCGGGCAAGACCACGCTGTTTAACCTGCTTACAAGTATTTATACCCCCAGCGCCGGCACTGTGATCTTTGACGGGCATGATCTTACCAGGCTCAAACCCTTTCAGATAGCCGCCCTTGGCGTCACCCGCACGTTTCAGAACCTTCAGGTCTTCCTGAACATGACAGTTCTTGAAAATGTCATGGTAGGTTGTCACCTGCGTTCACGTTGCGGTATGATAGAGGCTGCATTTCGTCTCCCGTCGGTCATCAGGGAAGAGAAGAAGGTGCGGGGCATGGCGCTTGAGGCGCTTGAGTTCTGCGGCATGGCGGATATGGCGGAAAGGGCCGCCGATACCCTTCCATATGGAATGCTCAAGAAGCTGGAAATCGCGCGGGCCCTTGCGGCCAGGCCCCGAATGCTGCTGATGGATGAGCCGGCAGCAGGCCTGAATGATACTGAAACCGTCAATATGAGCAGCCTTATTCGCGAGATAAGCGCCTCCGGGGTGACTGTACTGCTGGTGGAGCATAACATGGGGCTGGTAATGAAGGTTTCCCACAGGGTGCTGGTGTTGAACTATGGTGAACTTTTGAGCCAGGGAACCCCTCAGGAGGTGCAGTGTGATCCAAAGGTTATTACCGCATATCTCGGCCAGTAGGTTGCGCTGCCTCCTCAGGCCCGCCAGGGTTGATATCCTGTTTTGAATTTTCAGGAGAGATGTATTTGAAAGTGTATTTGCAATCAGGCCTCCTCAGGCCCGTTTCCGGACTTCCGTTTCTTCTTCTGGCGTCAATCCTGTTCTCCTTCTGGGGCTGTGCCCAAAAAGGAGGTCTGAACGCCGATCAGGTTGCAGCAGGCCGGAACGGTGATGACATTGGTTATCTCAACCGGATCGCCTGGACGGAAGAGTCTGACAACAGCACCACTGACTCGGACGGCGTTGTCTTTCCTCCTGCCGGAAGCTGTTTTGCTGGAAAGTATGACAACAGCGACCAGGGACGCATTGACCATGCCCTGGCGCTTTGTGATGCTGCAAAAAGCGCCTGGAAAAATGGTGATAATGACAGCGCCATACGCTACCTCGACAAGGCATACAGCCTTATTCTCGAGATTTCCGGCAAGAGTACCCCTGCAATCCGGCAGCAGAAGGACGATCTGCGTTTTCTTATCTCAAGAAGGCTCCTTGAAGTCCACTCTTCACGCTTTACCGTGGCAAAGGGGAGTCACAATGCCATTCCACTGGTTATGAACCGCTATGTTGAGGCGGAGATAAAGCGTTTCCAGGGCAAGGAGAAGCATTTTTTCCTTGAATCCTACAAGAGGTCCGGTCGTTATCGCCCAATGATAGTCCGGGAGCTTAAAAAGGCCGGCCTGCCTGAGGAACTGTCATGGCTGCCTCTTATTGAAAGCGGTTTCAAGACCAAGGCCCTTTCCCGCGCCCGCGCGCTCGGCCTGTGGCAGTTTATACCTTCAACCGGTTACAAGTTCGGCCTCAGGCGAACCGTTTGGGTTGACGAGAGGCTTGATCCGGAAAAGGCGACCCGTGCCGCCATTGCCTACCTGTCCGAATTGCATGAAATCTTTGGGGACTGGAGCACGGTGCTTGCCGCGTATAACTGTGGCGAGGGCTCGGTGCTGAGGGCAATCAAAAGGCAGAAGATCAACTACCTTGATAACTTCTGGGACCTTTATCAGCGCCTTCCAATGGAAACCGCACGTTATGTGCCGCGGTTTCTTGCCACGCTTCACATAATCAGGAATCCGGAAAAGTATGGAATGGAGTTGGGCCAGCCGGACAAGCCGCTTGATTATGAAACCGTGGTGGTAAACAAGCAGATGAACCTCGCCGATATAGCCAAGGCGCTGGATGTGCCGACAGCGACGCTGACACTCCTCAATCCGGCTCTGCGCTACAGGGTGACTCCTGACAAGGAGTACCGCCTGCACGTGCCCGTGGGCATGTCAAAGGTGCTCCTTGCAAAGCTTGACTCCATCAGGAGCTGGACGCCTCCCCGCCGCTACTATGTGGTGCACAGGGTGAGAAAGGGGGAAACCCTTTCACTGATTGCCAGGAAGTACCATACGACGGTGCGGGCCATAAAGATGAGCAACCGGATCAGGGGAAATCTGATCCGCGCCGGACAGAAGCTGAGGGTGCCGGCAGGCAGGCGCAGAGTCACTGCCTCTGCCGGAAGCCGATCCGGAAAGAAACGGGTCCTGGCCCCGGGTGGAAGGTATGTGGTCCGGAAGGGGGATTCCCTGTGGGATATTGCGCATTCATTCAACATGAGTGTTGAGGATCTGAAGAGGCTCAACGGCCTTGCAGGCACATGCCTGTCTGTGGGACAGGTCCTGAAGGTAAAGAGTTCAAAGTCCCGGACTTCCAGGACATCAATGCGGATTTACCGTGTAAAGCGGGGTGATACGCTTTCAACCGTGGCTCAAAAGTACAACATCAAGCTCTCCAGACTGCTAAAGATCAATGGCCTCAGCAAAAACAGTATGATATATCCGGGGCAGGTGATTATCCTTGACAGATAGGCCGGCAAGTCTCTTGTGTGGCTTGCCTCTTTGGCATGCCGCGTTCCGCCTGGTGCGGCTGACTCGCCAGGCCTTGATATTACCAGCCGTTTATCTGCCTGTAGGCCTCGTAGGCCGCGATGCCTGCCGCCGTTGAGAGATTCAGGCTTCTTACCAGCTCTTTTTTCATGGGAATCATGTAGGTATTATCCCTGTACTGTTGGAGAAGGCTTGCAGGCAGCCCTGATGTTTCGCTTCCGAAGAGCAGCCAGCATCCCTGCCGGTAGGGCGCCCTGGTGTAAATACGGCTGGCCTTTTTTGTAAACAGGAGCAGCTTTTCATCGCCATGTTTTTCAAGAAATTTGCGAATGCTCCCGTGGTGGGTGATATCCACGTGGGGCCAGTAGTCAAGGCCTGCCCGCTTGAGGCTTTTGTCGTCTGTCCTGAATCCCAGGGGATGGACAAGATGAAGGCGTGAGCCGGTTGCCGCGCACAGCCGGGCGACATTTCCTGTATTTGGAGGTATTTCCGGTTGTATCAGCACGATATTTATGCTGCCGGTCAGATTGTCCATTTTTTTCTTTTTACGTTCAGCCGTTATCGTTGACATTGATGGATGATGGCGTTAATCAGTTCGTCGTGGCGGCGGGGAGCTTCCAGCAGTTTCTGCCTGCCTGCCGGTAGTCCGGGATAAATCAAATCAACGTATATGTCCATGTTATTCAACCTGTTAAGAAAGAAAAACAACCCGGTCCCTGAAAGTGTCGCGGACAGCGACATGAACATTGCAGGCGCATTGGCGGGAGATCCCGGTTTTGACAGCCTGCACCGGAAGGAAAAGGAGGAGTTTCTTGCTCTGCTTGAAAATTCCTGTGATTCACTTCCGCCTGACGGTGAACAGATCCTTGACCTGTTCATAACTACCGAGGGGCATGTCACGCCGGAATATCTCAGGGAAAAGATGGCGGCGCAACACCTGGATATTCCTGTCTCAACGATTGCCGAGGTGCTGGAGCTGCTGTGCCGTTACGGCATCGCCCAGAAAATCATGCTTAACGGCACCGGCCCCTGGTATGAACATCTCCACCTTGGAAATCGTCACGATCACCTGGTCTGTACAAAATGCGGCAAGGTCGTGGAGTTTGAGGATGACGGACTTAACAGTCATATAAACCGGGTGGCGGGTGAGAGACAGTTCCTGCCGCTGGTGCATAAACTCAATATAGCAGGAATATGCCCTGCCTGCCAGGAGGGCAAGGAACAGATAATGCCGCTGGCCCTGGCGGGGCCGGGCGAGCGGGTCAGGGTGGTCGGGTTTGATGGAGGTCAAAAACTCAGGGACAGGCTCACCGCAATGGGGCTTTCTGTTGGGGAGACCGTGGAGGTCATCAACAGTTCCGGGCCCTATATTGTGAATGTCAGGAACAGCAGGATCGCTCTTGGGAAGGGGCTTGCCCAAAAAGTGATGGTCAGTCCGGATTGATCCGGCAGCAAACTTCATAAATCAGGGATACTCACTGTATGGATAAACTGAAAGGAATGCTTGGCTTTATTGGCGGCGGACAGATGGCGGAGGCCTTGCTCAGAGGAATAGTCGCAAAGGGTCTGGCCGATGCGCGTGATATATTGGTTTCAGAGCCCTGGGATGAGCGCAGGCGCTATATGGAGGAGAGTTGCGGAGTCAATGTCACAGAGGACAACTCAGAAGTCATAAGCAGGGCAGATACGGTGATACTGGCTGTAAAACCGCAGGTTATGCAGGCGGTGCTTGAAGATATCGGGGAAAAGCTCACGGACAGGCAGCTCGTAATCTCGATTGCCGCTGGCATAACCCTGGATGTTCTTGAAGGCGGCCTGCATGAAGGGGCCAGGGTCATACGGGTAATGCCCAATACCCCTGCACTTGTGCAGTCCGGGGCAGCCGGGCTTTGCAGGGGAAGCCGGGCCACGGCGGAAGATATGCGCACAGCGCTTTCCATTTTCGGAGCAGTGGGTGTGGCCGTGGAGGTATCCGAGAACCTGATGGATGCCGTAACCGGTTTAAGCGGCAGCGGCCCGGCATACTGCTTTGCCTTTTTGCAGGCCCTTGTGGATGCAGGGGTAAGAGAGGGGCTTGCAAGGCCGGTGGCCCATGAGCTTGCGCTCCATACGCTGCTTGGCTCCGTCAGGCTTTGCGCCGAAACCGGCAAATCTCCCGCCGAGCTTACGGCAATGGTAACCAGCCCGGGCGGTACCACAATAGAGGGGCTCTACCAGCTTGAGACAAATGCCTTCAGGGGGGCCGTAATGGATGCCGTAAGGGCTGCGACCGTCCGTTCCAGGGAGCTTGGGTCAAAATAGGAAGCACTGCCTGGCGTGATGCGGGGGCGTCTTTTTCCTTGATCCCGCTTTGCGTGCTCCAACGCGTCATGCCATTGAACAATCCGAAAGTACAGGCGAATCCAGGTTGACAAGACATGGCAGCTCCGGGGTACAAAAAACAGGCGCAAAGTCCTGAGCAGGCCCTGCGCGGCCTTGTTGAAGACATATCCCAAGGCAACGCACTGCCTGTTTATCTCTTTATTGGAGAGATGGCTGTAACCGCCCCTCATGTTGATACCCTTGCAAGTGCGCTTGTGCCGGAAGGCTGCGAGGAGATGAATGTCCAGGAGCTGGACGATGATGATGCGGCTCCCGGCAGGTGTGTGGAGTATCTTGAAACAAGGGGATTTTTCCCTGGCAGAAAGGTGCTACTGGTCAGGGAGCCTGCCTTTCTTCATACTGCCTCAACCGCCGGGGCCCGTTGGAAGAGAGTGGCAAGCCTTGTTGAAAAAAAGGACTATGACAGGGCGGTCACGGCAGTCTCAAGGCTGCTTGGCCAGCTCGATCTGGGGGTCTCGGAGTTGCTTTCCCTTGACAGCTCCCATTTTGAAAAGGCGGTTGAGTTGCCCTCTTCACTATCTTCTGATTCCCTGATGAAATTCATGCGCGAATACCATGACAGGATAGAGCCTGATCCCGGTACCGGCGGTGATGATGCTGAAATCCTGCTCAGGTGGCTGGAAAAACGGGCAAAGCCTGAAAAATCGGTTCTGGTTATACAGGCAAGCCAGGTTGACAGGCGTACCGCACTGTTCAAGGCCTTCAAAAAGGTCGGGGCAGTGCTTGATTTTTCACCGGCCTCGGATGCCAGAAGTGCGAAACAGCAGGCTTGCGCAATGGTCAGGAGTTGCCTGGCAGGGCTTGGCGCGGATATTGAGCAAGGGGCTTTGGAGCTTCTGCTTGAACTGGTAGGCGAGACCAACATGACAGGTCTTGTCAGGGAGGCGGAGAAACTTGCCGCGCTTGCAGGTGCATCGCTGTCTGGTGCTTCAGGCCGCAAGGCCGCAGTGAAGGTCAGGCTCGCCCATGTGAAGGAGGGAGTTGCGCGCCAGCGCGAAGAGGAGCTTTACCGGCTCACAGGGGCCATCGGCCAGGGCGACACCGAGGGCGCGCTTGAGTCTCTTCACCGTCTGCTGGAGCAGGACATCCATCCGCTTGCCCTGCTTGGCACTGTAAATAACGCCCTGAAAAAAATGGCGGCCATAAGCGGCGCTGCTGCCTGGGCCTTTCCTGAAGGTGCCCCGCCAAAAGTATCATATAACCGGTTCAGGAATTCAATTCTGCCAAGGCTCAGGGAATTTTACAAGGATGCGCCGGAAGGCGAGGCCCTGCTGAAAGGGCATCCCTATGGCCTGTACAGACAGTATTCCCATGCATTGCGCTTCGGGGCGGCTGTCCTGCTTGAATTTCTTTCTCAAATTGCGGAAACCGATCTTGAGTTAAAGGGCGGGGCCTGTGATGCCCGCCTGGTGCTTGAAATGCTTGTGCTGAACATGACTTCAGCGGGCGGAAACAAGAGGTATGGATAAAAAAGGATTGAATTCGGAGAAAAGAGAGGGGGCCGCATCATTTTTGTTTGAATGTTCGCTCCTCAAACGTATAATGCGTACGGGATATGCGTTTCTTGGCCAGGGGGCTGAATCCGTGGCGTCCCACACCTTTGGAGTCGCAATGGCGGCCCTGATGCTGGTGGAAATCAGCCCTGACAGGGCCGAAATAGATGTTGAAAAGCTCCTCAAGTTCTGCCTCTTTCACGATATCCCCGAAGCGCGGACCGGAGACGCCAATGCGGTGAACAAGCTCTATGTACGCATTGATGAGGATGCCGCCATAAGGGATATGACCGAGGGGCGGCCCGGAGGCGGCAGTATCCGGAAACTCCTCAAGGAGTACCGTGAGGGCAAAAGTCCCGAGGCCAGGCTGGTTCACGATGCGGATCAGATAGATATGCTTATATCTCTCAAGGAGCATCTTGATACGGGAAGCAGTGATGCAGCAGTCTGGATCCCTCATGTAAAGGCACGCCTCAGGACCGCCGAGGCGCTTTCGCTGGCTGAGAGCATTCTTGACGAGCACTGGTCAGGATGGTGGATGCGCCAGCTGATAGGAGATGATTATCTCGCCGGGAAATTTCCTGGCGGCCATTCTGATGAGTAATGCCTCTGGCCATGAAACAGAACGCTACTGTTTTGTGGGCCGGATTTTCTCATGTGTTTTTGTTTACTGAACTTCAGTGGAAAAATGAGACAAAAGGAGATTTATATGAATTTTCTGTTAATGATTCCGAAGTGTGGGGCATGGTGCGGCAGCAGGATGAGACATGGTTATGATACAGCACTGCTGTTTTTGATCGCCTGTTTCTCCCTTGGCATGCTGTTTCCGGCAGTTGGCTTTTCAGCAGAGGCTTCGCCTGCAAAGGCGACAAGAAAGGCTGCAATAATATATACCTGCAATTCCTGGGGTTACCTTGAGCCCTGTTCTACCTGAAGGGGAAAGGAAGTCGGGGGTATTGCCCGCCGGGTCCGGTGGATCCGTGATAACAGGAGCAAAATGCCAGACGCGTTTCTGGTCGATGCAGGAAATTTTCTCTTCAGTATGAACAGGCTTTCAACCCGGCCGATCAGCGTGCCTGAAAATGCCAGTCCTGGTGCAAGGAAATTTTTTCAGCTGATCGCATCTGCCTCCAAGCAACATGCAAACAACCCGGCCGGGCCCCGCCTTGAAGCCGCGCGCATGGTCATGGATTTCTACAGGGACATGGGATATGAGGTAATCGGGGCAGGAATGAAGGATTTTGCCGCAGGTGTCAAATTTCTCAAGGATGAGACTGCAAAAAGAGGACTCCACCTGGTTTCATCAAACATTATGAAAGATGGAAAACCCCTGTTTGAACCCTTTCGGGTGGTTGAGAAAAATGGGGTTAAGGTCGGCTTTGCGGCAGTGACTTCATGTATGGTGAAGCGCTACGGAGGAGAGGAGCTTTCCGACTGTGTGCCGGGTCCAAAGGCGATGGCCAGGGTTGTCCCGGAGCTCAGGAAAAAATGTGATTTCGTGGTGGTGCTTTCAGATGCGGGAGACGTTCAAAACCGCAAGATGGTGGACAGTGTTCCGGGTATTGATCTTGTCATCAAGAGCGGCCAGGGCAGGCGGCTCTACAAACCACAGTGGTATGGCAAGGTGCCAGCCGTAATGACCCACCCAAAGGGTAAGGCGGTGGGTGTGGTGAAACTTGAAAAGTCAGGTGAGGGGCAGGTTAAGGTGTTCAATAATCTTGTCCTTCTCGATAAAAAAATCCCCATGGATGCAGCGGCGAAAGCAAGGGTGGAAGCATTTGTGAAAAAGCAGCGGGAGGCGCAAAAGGCGGCGTCCAGGCCTCATGCCACTCCGCAGAGCCATTCCCGAAAGGTGCCATTTCCCTTCGGGGCCGCTCCTGCTTCAAAGCCCGCGGCAACCCCTGCATCTTCTCACTGACCTGCAAAACCGTCCGGATGAAAAAAAACAGTGGCGGGGCATGCGCCAGGTGTGGCGCATGCCTCCCTGTATGCCCTGTTTACAGACAGACACTAATCGAAAGACATGCTCCACGCGGGAGGCTCGCGCTGCTGGAGGCCGCTGAAGACGGGCTGGCTACTCCCGCTCTTGCGGAGAGCATTAGCGCCTGCCTGCAGTGTGGTGCATGCTCCAGCGTCTGTTCGGCTGACGCACGGCCGCACAGGAAGATCGCCGAGGCCCGTAAAACCAGTGCTCAATTTGCACCGCCTTGGCCGGTCCTGTGGCATGTACTCGGATCTCCCACCGCCTGGTCCGTGCTTGATCTCCTTGGTTCCCTGCCGGCTGCAACCGGCATTTTTTTCAGGCTTGGCGCAATGGCCATGATGGAAAAAGAGGCAGGGGCCAGGATTCCTGATCCTGCGCCGGTTCCTCTCTTGAGCAGGCGGGGCCTGAAGCAGTTTCAGCAACTCAGGAGGCATCGCCAGGCCCTTTTGGCGCGGTGTCCAAGGCCCCGTTTTGATGGCGTGCGCATAGCCATTTTTTCAGGATGCGTTCAGAATTTTATCTATCCGGAAATACCGGCTGTCATGGCGTCCTGGTTTCCCGGCGCCGAATTCGTTATACCTTCTGAGCAGTGCTGCTGCGGCCTTCCTGCGATGTCCGCGGGTGCATGGGAGCCTGCCGTCAGGCTTGCGGCAAGAAACGTCCAGGTGCTGAGCGAGGCCGGGGCAGACGTGGTGCTGACCGGGTGCGCCTCATGTGCCCACATGATCAGGCAGTGGCCCGAGCATCTTGAAGGCCATGCGGAACTGTATGAAAAGGCAGGCTCGATAGTTAAAAAAACAAGAGAGTTTACCGAGTATGTTTCAGAAACCGGCAGCCTGCTTCTTGAACCTGCCGGCAGCCTGGTTGTCACGGCTCATGAGCCCTGTCATGCGCGTTACGGCCAGGGAGGAGCCGTGCCTGTTGAGAAATTTCTGCGTAATGCCCTGCCTGAAAATTACGCTGATTCCAGGCAGGAATGCTGTGGGCATGGAGGCCTCTTTTCAATAAGGCATGCGGAGATTTCAGATGGCATCTTCAGGGCGCGTCTCGGGCATGCCGAAGCCTCCGGGGCGTCTGTGGTGGCAACATCATGTTCGGGGTGCCTGATGCAGTGGAGAAGCCGCATCGCTGGAAAGGAAATCAGGGTGCTGCATGTTTCGGAGCTTGCGGGCCTGAAGGAGATTTGAGCCATGAAAAAGGTTCGGGATCATTACTTTCACAGGGCAAAACAGGAAGGCTACAGGGCAAGGTCTGTTTACAAACTCCAGGAGGCAGACAGCAAGTTCGGCTTTTTGCGGGCAGGGGCAAGGGTGCTTGACCTGGGGGCCGCCCCTGGCTCATGGAGCCAGTATGCAGCCCGCAAGGTGGGCAGGAAGGGGAAGGTGATAGCCGTTGATCTGCAGCGCATTGATAATATCGGCCCCAATGTCCTTCTGCTTCAGGCAGACATATCATCTGTTGACTCCCAAAAGCTGCTTGCGGCAGCCGGGTCGGATTGCTTTGATGTGGTTTTGAGTGACATGGCCCCTAAAACCACGGGCAACAGGGGAGTTGACCATTTGCGCTCGATCGGGCTTGCCGAGATGGCCCTTGATTTTGCTTTGAGGCTTCTGCCCCAAGGAGGAGGCTTCTTTTACTGCAAGGTGTTTGAGGGTGGCGAGCTTGCGGCATTCAGGGAGCGCTGCCGTGAATGCTTCAAAACCGTAAGGACCTTCAAGCCAAAGAGCTCAAGGGACGAGAGCGTGGAGATTTTTCTCATGTGCAGCGGCCTGAGGGCATGAGACTTCGCATGCCGGCAGGCCGCGCGGATATGCGGCGTACTTTGGCCTTGCAATTCGATATCCTGAAAGGATGGTGGCATGTTCCGGCGGCAGTTGCATTGGCAAGCGGCCGGAACAGCCACGCGCACCCTCCGCCCGGGAGCGCAGGCGGAATGGCGGCCAGGAGAAGCGCCTTGTTGGTAATTTTTGATAATTTGCAACAAATCCGCTATGATACGAGCAGGTTCGCCTGTTTAAGCTTTGGGGGCCGCCTCCCACAGGATAAAAACCCTGGCCTCTGATATATCGCTTCTCCTTGGGCCGATGAAGAAGGACTCTATCTCATGGTTGTCTATTGAAAATTTGTCATTCAACCTTTCGGATTCGAGCCGAAGCTCATCTTCAAGGGCATTCATCTTTTCCTGGATTCTTTGCACCTCTTCCTGCGCCCTTTTGACGTCCTCCTTTTCCCTCATCATGCGGCTTGCGCTCCTGATGCCCCTGCCAGCACGCGAGGCAGTGGAGGCCGACAGGCTCTTTCTGCCAAAAAGCGCACCAAGTATGGCGACTCCAAAGGATACGGCAGTATCAACGCCCCTTGCGGATACATCTTCCTTTTCACGGTCAAGGCGTGCAAGCGCCCTGTCAAGCCGGTCTTCAAGCCGCATGTACTGTTTCCTGTATTTGGCCTCAACCTTTTCAAGGGCCTCGCTGCGCTTCTCCCTGAGGACGTTAATTACCTCCTGCCTGAAATCATCGAGCTCCTGCCCCGGCCTTGATTCCATCTTGAGTTTTTTTACCCTGAAAAGCTCAAGTCTGCTGTTGTGATACAGGTAATCCTTCCATGACCTGAGAAAAGGCCCCAATGTCCTTGCCTTCAGGATAACTGCTGGAAGTGGTGAGCAGGAAGAGTCCGACGGAGGAGTCTTTGAAAGGTCCTCCATTTCCCTGTCAAGGGGTTCTGCCATGTCCCAGTCAGGCTCATCGAAAGATTCGTCAAGGTAGATCATGGCCGCTTTTTCCTGGACAAGATCAATGTTTCTTCTGCTGTTGAAAAAACGCACCCTGGCCATGGCCGCAAGATATGGTTCGAGCACAAAGCCCCTGGCTGCAACGGGAGGCACCAGGAAGTACTGGGAAATGGCGCCGGAAAGTACGGGGATGGAGGGTGCAGTCTCCGTATCCGGCCTTTGCGCCAGGACGCCTCCCGCAATGGCTTCAGGCTCTGTTGCGCCTGGAGCGGGCTTGCGCCTGGAGGGCTGTTGCGGCGCTGGTTCTCCGGGTTCCCGGGTCAGCATTTTTATGTTTTCAAGGGTAAGGGGGCCTCTCAGAAAGGACATCACCCAGCGGGTCTGAAAAACCACGGGTCTGTCAAGGTGAACAGAGCGCAGGAGAAATGTCCTTTTGGGAAGGGTTGAAAGAATCTCCCGAACCCTTGATTCTTCCATCGCTTCCGGGGAGGCGGATTTCAGCCCGTCAATCACCCTGTTCTGATCCTGCTTTGTCTGCAGCCTTCCAATGAACCAGGTTCCTATGTTTGAAAGCCCCTTGTAATCGAGATCAACCGGGTTTTGGGTGGAAAGGCAAATGCCCGCCCCGTAGGCCCTTGCCTGCTTGAGCAACAGAAGCATCGGGCGCTTGGTGGGCGGGGTGGCAACCGGCGGGAAATAGCCGGAGATCTCGTCCATGTAGAGCATTACCCTGAGATTTGATGTGCCCTGCTGTCTCCTCAGCCAGTTCAGGAACCTGCTCAGGAGTATGGTAACGAAAAACTGCCGCTCGTTTTCGCCCAGATGGGAAAGGGTGAAAATTGAAATCCTGGGTTTCCCCTGCGGGCCATAGAGTAACCTGCCAATGTCCAGGGCCTCGCCCTTGAGCCACGAGGAGAACTTCGGACTTGCAAGCACCGTATTGAAGGACATGGCAAGTTCCATCCTGTCCTTTGACGGATAGATTATTTCAAGAGGAAGGACACCGAGCTTGTCGAAGGGGGGATTTATGATGCTGCCTATCAGGGATTCGAGGGTAAGGGCTCGGCCGCGCCTCCAGTAGTAGAGAAAGAGGGAAGAGAGAAGGAGATGCTCCCTGCTCTTCAAGGGCTCGGCCGCAATGCCCGCAAGGGCGAGTAGCCCTGTAACCGTTGAGTCGATCAGGCTGTTCAGGGTATCCACGTCCTCCAGTACCGCCTCCTCCGGCGGGGCAAAGTTTCCAAGAATGGAAACAGGTCTGCCGGCAGTTGCCCCCGGTGTGTATATATGCCTTTCTGCTCTTGAAATGTAGCGCTCTATCCTGGAAGTGCCCTGCCCCCACTCTTCAAGGCCCTTTTTCCAAAGCCTTGCGGTCTTTTCCGCAAGCTCATCAGGACTCATGTTTTTTGCAGCGGCCTCCGACTCGTCTATCCAGGGGCGAAAGTCCTCTGGTCGAAGCCTTGGAAAGGCAAGCATGAGATTCCCCATGTCTCCCTTGGGATCAATTACGATAACCGGGATGTTATCCATGACAGCCTCTTCTATGAGACCGATGCCAAGGCCTGTTTTGCCGCTTCCTGTCATACCGATTATGGCCGCATGGGTGGTGAGGTACTTGTTCCTGTAAAGAAGGGGAGTGGGGAGAAGCTCTTTTGTTTCAGGATCAAGTTCCCTTCCCAGATAAAAGGTGTCGAGCTGCTCGAGAATCTGTGAATGGTCCATTTTTCTCAATCCTCCAGGGGTGTTCGCAGGGTGTGAAGTGTGAAACGGGAACAGGATTGCCTCTTCGTAGATAATAGAGGTAAAGAAGGTTGCAGGCAAGATATGCTGGACGGCCTGTTGAAAACGCCTGTTTCTTCTTCAATCCCTTGATTTCGATGAGACAGAAAACGGCCTTCCGGTCAGGAACAAAGTGGGAACAAGGCGAACGGGGCGGCACCCCTGTCCTGATTTTGCTGTTTGACTGCCATGCGCCTGGCCGCTCATTATGCCGCGGGCAGGGCCGCTGTTCCAAATCTTGTCCGGTGGCCTAATTGCCCGGAACAAGGAGGCAGAAAGCTGTTTGTTGTATTTACTATACGGAACAAAAAATCCGAATTGTTTCAGCAAGAGATATGAGCCGAAAAGAAAGATTTGCGAGACAATATGATGAAGAAAAAGTTACCTGGATTTAAAGATGAAGATCAGGAAAGGGAATTTTGGTCCTCGCATAACTCAACAGAACATATAGATTGGGGGTAGCGCAGCGGATTGGCGGCAACGGCACCTCGACGTTGTGCTCCTTGCCTCTTTCTAGTTCCACCCGACGCTGCCGGCGTCGAAAACAGGCCCTTCCCTGCAGACATGAAGATAACCTTCACCTGCCGAGGGCACGGCGCAGCCAAGGCAAAGGCCCGAGCCACATGCCATGCGGGCTTCAAGAGACACCTGGCATGTTGCCTTATAACTGCCGCATAGCGCGGCCACGGCCCGCATCATTGGACATGGGCCGCAGGTCATTACATTGACGGCGGCTCCGGGGGTTTCTGAAAGCACTTTTTCAAGCAGCGGCGTTACCAGGCCCTTGAAGCCCATGCTCCCGTCTTCCGTGGCAATCATTGTCTTGAAGCGCGGTGCCGCCCTCCGGAACCGGTCCAGGCAGGCAAGCTCCGAACTGCCAGCGGCGCCAAGGATTATCACAGGCGCATCATTTACGCCTGGCCCCGCCCGGCGCTCTTTTTCAATCTCCTGGCCGATCCTTCTTGCAAGAAGGAGCATCGGGGCGATTCCCAGCCCTCCTCCCACCATTACATGCCGTTTGCCCCTGTGGAGTATGAATCCGTTTCCAAGCGGCCCCAGAATTTTTATGCTCTCCCCCTGTTGCATGGCCGAAAGCAGCATGGTTCCCCTGCCGGCAACCCGGTACAGAAAGGCTATTTTGTCCCTGTAGGCATCATGTATTGACAGTGGACGCCTCAGTAGGGGATCATGCAGTGACGCCGCCTGTCCCAGGGGCGTAACCATGCAGAACTGTCCGGGCCATGCATCCCCTGCAATCTCCGGCGCAGTTATGACCATCCTGAAAATTCCAGCCCCTTCCTCCCGGTTTTCAGCCACAAGGGCAGTGATATCCCTGCGCGCCATCAGGATACGCTCCTTAGCGAGAGCGCGGTTGCCAAAAAGAGCACCACGGCGATGATGGCGTTGAGCCTGAAGAATGCAATATTCATCCTGCTCAGGTCATCAGGGGTTATTACGCGCCGTTGGAGAACCAGCAATACAAACGTGGCCCCTATGCCAAGGTCGTATATCCAGTTGAGTCCAGCCGCAATGCCGGTGGCGGTAAATGCCGTAAAGGCAACGGTGTGAAAAATGGATGATATTTTGAAGGCAAGTTCCTTTCCGAGGCTTGCGGGAATAGAGTGAAGACCCCGCTGCCTGTCAAAATCGGCATCCATGCAGGCATAGAGCACGTCAAAACCGGCAATCCAGAACATGACGCCGGTGCCCAGCAATATGGGAACAATACCAATACTGTTTTTGACCGCTATCCATCCCGCAACCGGCGCAAGTCCTATGGCAAAACCAAGAAACAGGTGGCACAGGGCGGTAAACCGCTTGGTGTAGGAGTAAAGGCATATAACGGCGAGAAAGACCGGCGAGAGCCTGAATGACAGCGGTGTAAGGTTGTAAGCGGCCAGAAAGTATAGGGCCCCGGCCAGTGTAACCATGATCCATGCCTCGGTCTTGCTGATGTCGCCTTTAACCAGGGCCCTGTCCCGCGTTCGGGGATTTTCCGCATCGAACTTAACGTCTGCTATGCGGTTGATCCCCATTGCCACGGTTCGCGCCCCTACCATTGCGGCAAGGATCCAGAGGCTTGTAACTCCGTCGGGAAAGCCTCTGGAGGCAAGCAGGGCCCCGGCATATGCAAAGGGAAGGGCAAAGATGGTGTGCTGAAATTTGATCATTTCCAGCAGTATTTTGGTTTTTTCAACCAGGCCGGTCGCCATTTTCCTGATATTCTCCTTTTCTGAAAAGTATGGCACAGATGATAACAGGGCGGATTGACAGAGACAAGAAGGCCTGACGGGCATGCCCGGGGCAGCGGCCCTGGCTGGTCCGAGCTTGGCGCTATCTGCCTGGAATACCCTCCCAGACAGGCATTTCTGCCATGTGGAATCCAAGGAGTTCCGCAATGCGAGCGGCAAAATATCCCGCCATGTCATTGATCGAGCCTGGATCGTGGTAAAAGGACGGCATTGCGGGGCAGATTACCGCCCCTGCATCGTGCGCTGCCAGCATGTTTTTGAGGTGAACCCGGTTAAGAGGCGTTTCCCTGGGCGCCAGGACAAGGGGCCTGCGCTCCTTGAGGAAACAGTCTGCCGCCCTGTGTATGAGGTTTGCGGATATTCCGTTGGCAATGGCGGCCAATGTGCCCATGGTGCACGGCAGGATTACCATTGCCCGCCTTCTTCCGGACCCGCTTGCAGGAGGGGCGCCCGTGTCATCATGGCTGTACCTGCGCCGGGCCAGGGCTGTGAGCCTGTCCATGCCTGCCTCACCCAGTTCGTGCATGGCTACTTTCTGGCCGGCCTCGGATATGATCAGCTCGACGGGCTGCCCGATGGTTTTCATAAGCTCCATGAAGCGCAACGCGTAAATG
>JALVQQ010000269.1:22819-25444 GCA_027025395.1 Deltaproteobacteria bacterium
CTTGCCCCGGTTATGGCCAAAACGAGCGGCTCTGGAGGAGTTCCTTCGGTTTTGGTCAAAGCATTTCTGTTCAAGGACACGTTTTTGCCTTTCTGCGGATTTTGCAGGGAAGTCTCGTCAAACACCGGTTGCCGAGGCCGTTGTTATAATTGCGGTAACTGTCAGGGTTATGGCTATAATCCGGTCAGGGCATGAATTCAACTTTTGAGCAGTCCAAGCTCCGCGGCTACTTTTTTTGCCTTGGCCACTGCGTCAGGCGAGGGGCGCACCTTTTCAGGCCATGCCATGCCCCTTCTTTCTTCCGGGAATTTTGTGGTGCAGTCAAGACCGGTCCGGCTGCATGCCGGAAGATTGAAACAGGCGGGGTCCATGCCCCAGAGGGCGGTTTCCGCCACGACTGTATCTGCAGCCGGATTCAGGTGGTTTGCCATTTTCCACAGGACCTCATCATGGTTCCGGATGTCTGTATCCTGGTCGAACAGCCATATTATCTTGTGAGGCAGAGGCGAGTTCGCCTTCAGGAGCTTGTCCAGCAGTTCCCTGCCCTGCCAGGGATACTCCTTGCGTATTGATACAAATACAATCCGTCCGAATATCCCGTGCGGCGGAGAATGGATATCCGTTATTTCGGGAAAGGCCTCCCTTGCAGCCGGAATGAACAGTTCCTGCACAGCCTGCGCCATGAAGCAGTCTTCCTGGGGAGGAGGGCCCGGCACGGTGGCAGGGAAGATGGGATTTCTCTGCATTGTAACAGATTTTGCCCTGAATACGGGAAATGGCTCTTCCGGGGAATAGTACCCGGTATGCGTTGCAAAAGGCCCTTCGGCTGCAAGGACAGGTTCAACCGTTCCTTCAAGCACTATCTGGGACCATGCCGGCACAAGCATTCCGGAATGGAGGCATGGCGTCATTTTGACGGGTTTCCCCCTGAGGATTCCCGCCGCATCAACTTCGCTGACATGCCGGGGCAGCGGCATGCATGCGGCAATGGTCACAGCCGGGTCAGGTCCGAGGGCAACGGCTGCCTGGAGTTTCTTCCCCTGCCTCCGCGCCTTTTCAAAGTGCATTGCGCCTCCGGATGAGGGATACCAGTGCATGATGGCCCTCTGGCTGTCAAGGATCTGCATCCGGTATATTCCAGCATTCATGATCCCTGTTTCAGGATCGGCGGTAAAGACCACCGGCAGGGTAAATGCGGCCCCGGCGTCCAGGGGCCAGCATTTCAGCGCGGGCAGGAGAGCAAGATCAGCGCTGCCGCCCTCAAGAACAATTTCCCTGCATGGAGCCTGGTCAATTATGTTTATGCAGTCGGGCCTTTTAATGCCCCCGACGGCCTTTTCTTCTTTAATTAGGCGCGCAAGGGTAATCCCTGCTTTCCTGAGGTCGCCGAAACCGGTGGCGAACATGGTTCTTTCAACAGATCCGAATACATTGGTAAGGACCTGCATGTTGTAATCCTCAACATTTGTAAACAGCAGGGCAGGTCCCTGGGCGCGGGTTGTTTCAGATGTAAGGGCAGGGATCTCAAGGCAGGGAGACAGCCGGTGGGGGATGCGTTTCAGCTCCCCCTGTTTTTCCAGTTCTTCGGCAAGGGTCTGAAGGCTTTCAAATATCATGAAGGGGCATGGTTGCGTGCGGTGATGATACTTCGGGAAAATCTCTTTTCGGGTTATCTTTTTGATTCTTCAGCTTTTAAAAATAACAGGTGATTGAAGCACAAAAACTGTCAGGATTGTTGCTGAAGGTTTCATCCTTTCAGAAACGACAAAAGCCCGGCTGATGGAACCGGGCTTTTGTATTACAGACATGTTGTAACCAGTGATCAGGAAACAGGTTTTGATATCTTCCCTGACCTGATACACCGGGTGCAAACCCGCATGCGCCTGGTCTGCCCGTTTAACGCTACACGGACGCGCTGAAGATTTGGCATCCAGCGCCTGCGCGTGTGGTTGTTGGCATGGCTGACATTGCAGCCTGTAACTGGTCCCTTGCCGCATATTTCGCATACTTTAGACATTTTATATTATCCTCTCAAAAGTGTATTGATATGATTGGCGACTGATTGGGGCGTTCAGCCATTTTGCGCATGGTCAGGCCTCAGGCGGCGGCTTGGAAACGGCAATCCCGCCTCTAAGGCTGAAAGTCACTTTTTATAACCCGCTAACATGAATATTGCAAGGCTCCAGAGAGGATAGGATGTTTTTTTGTCCTTTAACCGGGTCAATCCGGCAGTAAACGCTGCCGGTCAGGCACAGGCCGAGGCGGAGCGAAAGCTGGATGTCAAGGGAAAAGGCATGGGGCGGAAGCAGGGAAGGGGGCGGGTGGAAGGAAAAATCTGTTTTTTTATCGGACAGACCGGATTATTGGCCGTTTGGCGAGTCAGCAGGCAGTGGTATGAACCCGTTGTCCGGATCAACCCCCAGGAATATTTCGATGGATGATACGCCGTCTGTTTCTCCAACCCGCTTTTCTTCAAAATTGTCAAATGTTATCACTATCTGTCCCAGGGGATGTAAACGCCCCGTAATTTCCACTTTCATTTCACACAGGGAGTTTTTGATCTCTTTGAGCTGCTCTTCGACTGTTTCGAGACGTGAAGCCTTTTCCTGCCTGGTTTCCTGGATG
>JALVQQ010000270.1 GCA_027025395.1 Deltaproteobacteria bacterium
GATATACCCTTGCTCAACACGTCTGATCTTGTATAAAGAGATACAGAATCAACATCCTTGAAGGCGGTAATGAATTCCCTGATTACTGATCTAAGGGTTGCAAAGACCTCCACACTGCCAACAGGTCTTCCACCGGATCGCCCCGGAGCAAAGACCGGATAGACAGCCCTTACAGGGACCCCTCCCCTGCCTGGCTCAATGGCCACAACCGGCTTGCCGGTGGAAAGTACATGTTTAACAGTGGCGCGAAAGGATGAGAGGTCATCTCCATTTTTGTCTGGTTTCCAGGCCCTTAGGAAAGATGTGCAAGGCGGAACATGAAAATGTATTTTCAACTTGAATGTGGAATTATTGTTAATCTCGTTATGCAAGGGCAATATGATCTGTTTTAGTGCTCTCCTGTCCCTGCTGGCTAATGCCTGCCTCACATCAGACCTCAAAGCAATTGATTTGGCCAGGGCCAGGTTGTTGGCGCCTGTCATGTCAATGGTTTTCAACAGGGCGTTTTGCGCCTGCTGTCCCTCCAAAACCGCCATATCGTCCAATTTTGAAACAGAGAGATAATTTATGGCCATACCCGCCATGCTCACAATTGCCATGGTGACAATTGCCACGCAGATAATCCTCGTGCCCAGAGACAGATTGTTAATCCAGTCCACAATTTTCATCTTCTCTTCCCCCATCCACGGTTGAAGTTTGAGGTTCAGGCCTAATTGTTCGGCAACCTTGTCAAGCAGGCAAAGTGACATAAAGCTACTGCATAACTCTATTATCCAATAGCAGGAACACCGTCGATGTTCATTTTTCTATTCGGAAAGTGCCATTTGAACCATGAGAGAGATAGAGAAAAAAGTTATCTGTTCAGCTTCAGGAATTGTCCTGTTTTGGAGTGATTATTAGGAATTTAGCAGTTTTTCCTGGCGAAACGCAGCCATAAAAAACACGGCCTTGAACGAGACACGGGCCAGTTGCACGATTTTGATGTCTGGTTTGAACAGCGAAAAGCGGCATAACTGGATCTGCATAATTTAAGGGTAGGTTCAGTAAAGTTAATATCCCTCACCTGACAAGACTTTTTACTGCCCCGCGCAGATCATCCACCACATGATATATTGCCGGGATGAGCAGCAGGGTGATGCCCGTGGCAGCCATGACCCCGTATGCCAGGCTGATCGCCATTGGAATCAGGAACTGTGCCTGGAAGCTCTTTTCGAAGATAAGGGGAGCAAGGCCGAAAAACGTGGTCAGAGAGGTGAGGAGTATGGGCCTGAAGCGTCTTGTGCCCGCCATCATCAGGGCCTTTTCAATCGGAAACCCCTTGCCTCTCATCTGGTTCACATAATCAATCAGCAGCAGGGAATCATTGACCACCACCCCCGCAAGGGCCACTATCCCGAACATTGAGAGTATGCTTATGTCAAACCCCATTATCAGATGCCCCAGCACGGCCCCTATTATGCCGAACGGGATGGAAGCCATGATTATAAAGGGCTGGATATAACTCCTGAACGGAATTGCAAGCAGGGCATAAATTCCCAGCAGGGCGAGCATGAATCCCTTTTTCATTGAATCCATTGACTCCTGGCGCTCCTTCCCCTCTCCCTCCACGGAGTAGCTTAACCCGGGATAATCGGCCATGAGCCTGGGTATTATCCCGGCCTCGAGATCAGCCAGTATCTCCTCGGCATTGGCCTTTTTCCCGCTCACCGCGGCCGTTACATCTATTACCCTCTTCTGGTCTGTCCTGTTTATTGAGGAGTACCCGCGGCCATATTCGATTGAGGCAACCCGGCGCAGGGGCATTTCACCGCTGCCGGGAAGCCTTATCCGCAGGTCGTCAAGTGATGCAAGGGTGCGGCGGTCTTTTTCCGGATAGCGCACCATAACCTTTATCTCGTCACGTCCCCTCTGGAACCTCAGGGCCTCGGCCCCGTAATATGCCGCCCGTATCTGCCTGCCCAGGCTTGCCTCGGTAACTCCCAGGGCCCTGCCCTCCCTGGCAAGCCGGATCTTTATCTCCCGTTTGCCCTCGGAGTAGGTATCCGCTATATCGCCGAGGCCGGGATAACTTGACATGGCGTCCTTGAGCCTTTGCGCCGCCTCAATCAGCACCTTATAATTCTTGTGGGCGAGCTGAATATCTATGTTGGCCCCCATGTGCACCATGTCCGAATCGATTGAAAGCGCCTCCACCCCCGGAATATCTCCTATCTCTCGCCGCCACGCGGCCTCTATTGCCGAGGCGGGTATTTCCCTGCCTTCTCCGGGCGTAAGCAGCAGGGCAACCTCGGCGAGATTTGATCCGTAGCGCCCTTCGGCGCCAGACGGCCCGCCCTTTGGCATGGTACCCCCAACCACTGAAAACACATGCCTCAGTACCGTCTTTTCCCTGCCCTCCCCGACAAGACCCCGGACTGCCTCAAGCGCCTTTTTTTCAAGGTACTCCTCCACCTCGGCGGTGCGATTGATATTTGTGCCTACCGCCATCCTCACCTGTCCCTTGATAACATCCCCGTCAACACGGGGCATGAATCTGAACTTGACTATTCCCCCTCCAACAAGCCCCGCATTGATGAACATCACCGCAATGGCAGCCGCTATGGTTACATAGCGGTACCGTACAGACAGCTCCAGAAGCCTTGCATAGGGGCCGTTTACAAACCTGCCGAGCTCGCGCCCCACGCGTCTTCTCAAGCGTGCGAACAGAGAATCCGGTTCCATGCCGGACGCATGTCCCATTGAGAGATGGGCAGGAAGAACAAACAGTGACTCAACAAGAGAAATTATCAGCACGCTTATCACCACCAGGGGAATCACCCTTATAAACTTGCCCATTACTCCGGTTACGAACACAAGGGGCAAAAAGGCCGTCACCGTGGTCAGGACAGAAAAAGTGACGGGTATCCCCACGCCCTGGACTCCCCTTATTGCCGCCTCCAGGCATCCCTCTCCGCGCTGCCTGTGCTCGAAGATGTTTTCTCCCACGACTATGGCGTCATCCACCACCATGCCAAGGGCCATGATAAAGGCGAAAAGGGAAATCATGTTGATGGTTACGTCCATTACGGGCATGAGGAAAAATGCCCCGAGAAATGAAATGGGAATTCCAAGCATGACCCACAGTGCCAGGCGCATCTGCAAGAAGAGGCTCAATGTCAGGAATACAAGGACAAGACCCATGAGCGCGTTCCTTTCAAGGAGCTGCATACGGCTTTTCAGCACTTCGGAACGGTCATGCCACACAGCCAGCCCCACGGCGGGAGGAAGTTCCCTCTCTCTCTTGCTGATGTAGCGCCGCACGGCCTCGGATATGTCTATCGGGCGCTCATTTCCGACCCTGAATACGGTTACAATGGCCGCAGGCCTGCCGTCAAAACGCGCATATGTATCGGTTTCCGCAAAGGCGTCCCTGACATCTGCTATTTCACCAAGGGTGATCTCCGTGCCGTCCTTCCGGGTAATTATTCCAATGGACTCATACTCCCTGCCGGTATAGCGTTTTTCCTTTGTACGGATAAGGATTTCTCCGCCAGGGGTCTTTATTGCACCGGCAGGAATATCAAGAGAGGCCTTTCTTATGCGCGCTGCCACGTCCTCAAGGGTGATGCCGTACCGGCGCAGCGTTGCTTCGGGGATCTCCACTGAAATTTCATAGGGCCTAACCCCGGCTATGGAGACCTGGGTTATTTCCGGAAGATCAAGCAGGTCATCACGGACAAGCTCCGCCTGCTGGCGCAGAGACCGCTCGGGCATGTCACCATGCACGATGACAGACAAAACCTGCCTCCTGTTGAGGAGCTTTGATATTACCGGTTCCTCGGCATCCTCCGGAAATGTTGTAATGCGGTCAACCTCGCTCTTTATATCCTGGAGCACCCTGTCGGCATTAACACCGGAGAGGAGTTCGGCGGTTACGACACCGTAGCCCTCGGCGGCAACCGATTTTATCTGCTTGATACCGTCAATGCCCCTTATCCCGGACTCAATCTGGAGAATAATGCCATCCTCAACCTCCTCGGGAGTGGCACCTGGATAGACCACGCGCACCTGAATCGCATCAAGCATGACCTCGGGAAAGATCTCCTGCTTGATGGATGAAAGCATGAAAAAACCGCCTGCAACCAGCACCATCATCAAGAGATTGGCGGCGACGTGGTTGGAGGCCATCCATTCAAGGGCGCCCTTCACATCTCCTCCTGGGCATCTGCTGTGCGCAGCTTCATTCCATCAACAGCGCCCGGTATGGTTGTAAGGACAATGCGCTCTCCACCGGACAGGCCACTGTCAATAACCGCCAGGGAATGCTGATAGTGAGCTATATGCACCTTCCTGGTTCTGAGGCGCCCGTGGCTGTCCATCAACCATACCGTATCGTTATCCCTGACGGCGTCGCGGGTAATGCGAAATACATTTCGGAGCACGCCGCAGTGGAACTCGACATTTACAAAAAGCCCGTCAGCAAGCCGCACGTTACAGCCACCCGGCAGGCAGCGGTAGGGATTTTGGACCTCAACAATGACCCTTGACATCCGGCTGCGGGCATCAACATCTCCCAGAAGCCGCACCACCCGTCCTTCCCAGGCAAACGTGCGTTCACCCGCATCCACGGTTACCACGGCCCTGCTGCCCCCGCCGCCCTTTCCGCCGCCAGGCAGCCTTATCCAGCCGAGATCCTCAAGGGACACGGGCACCACCACTTCCGAAAGGTCTGTGCCGATAAGCACGCCCACCTTTACCCCCTGCCGGACATACTGTCCCACATCAATGCTTTCTGACTTGACCACGGCATTGAACGGGGCATGTAACCGGGTACGGCGTACATTGAGCCTGGCCTGCTCCACCGCTGCCCTGGCTGCGGCAAGCGCCGCCCGCGCCTCTTTCAACTGGGGTTTTCTCAGCACAAGGGGCGGATCGGAGCCGCTCTTTCCGGCCCCCAGCCTGCGCCACTCCTTGCGTGCGATATCAGCCCTTGTCTTTTCGATCTGAAGGTTCAGTTCCGCCCTGGCAAGATCTGCCCTGGCCTTCTCAAGTATGAGCTCGTAGTCAACGCTTTCGATACGAAAGAGCTCCTGGCCCTTGCGCAACATTCCACCCTGCACAAACGCCGGAGAGACTGCCACAACCCGGCCGCCAACCTCCGGGACAACTTCAACCATCCTTGACGGTCTCACGGTGCCGGTTGCGTGAATTACAACCGGGCAATCTTCCGGCACGGCCCTGACGGTCCTGACCAGCACACCAGCCCGGACCCGCTTCACCTTTTCAGGGGCCTTTCTGGACATTACCAGCAGTTTCATTGCCAAAAGACCCGCCGCTACTATGAAAACCGGCAATCCGAGCCTGAAAACAACCTTTCTGAATCCGGGATTCATCAGTCAGCATCCCCCTCCGGCGCCCCGGAGCCGCCCCGGCCTGTTTCAGTATGCAAATCCGTAATACCTGTTTTGCCCTGCGACGATTCTGTCTTTTTCAGTCTTGATTCCAGAATGCCTTGAGATCTCCGGCCCTGTGTGCGCAGCCGCCGGTTTACCATCTCCACGGGCCAGGTGCCGCCCAGAGCCCGCACCAGGGTTATCCAGCTTGAGACATACTTTCCCTGGGCGGCAATAAGCCTGGTACGCGCCTCGAGATCAAGGGTCTGGGCAGTCAGCACCGGAAGATATTCGGTAAGCCCCCAGAAATAACGCTGGCCAGAGAGCCTCAGATCCCCCTGGGTGGCATTAACCAGCTGCCCGAGGTGCCTGATCTCAAGGCCCGCGGCCCTGAAGGCGGCCATTGCATCTTCAACCTCCCTGCAGGCATCAAGTACAGTCTTGTAGTATGCGGCAAGCTGTTCCCTGAACCTGGCCTTCTGCCTCCTGACCTCGTCAAGCCTCCTTCCTCCCTCAAAAACCGGCTGCGCCACTCCAAGCAGCAGGTTCCAGAAGGCGCCGCTCAGCGGCTCCCCGGCAAACTCCGAACGGCTCCGTCCCGCCCCTGCTCCTATCCTTATGGCGGGAAACAGGTCAGCCACCGCGGCTGCCACGCTGGAATCAAAGCTTTTCAGCCTGAGCCATGCGGCCCTTATATCAGGACGGTTTTTGAGCAATGCCGCCGGTATACCGGCATCCGGCACCCTTAATGATACAGGAAGCCGAACCGGTTTTTTTATCAGTTTACTGTCGGGGGGTATGCCCAGGAGGATTGAAAGGGCGTTGTTGGCCCTGACAAACCCGGCAACGTGCACCGGACGCCTTGCCCTTGCGGACTCAAGTGTCTGACGGGCCTGATACACGTCAAGCGGCCCGGCGAGCCCTGTTTCGTATCGGTTCATAACCAGTTCCAGGGTACGGCTGCCGGATTCAATGATCGCATCCACAAGATCTGTCTGGGCCTTCTCCTCCATTGCCGTGTAGTAGAGATCAGCAATCCCGGCGGCAACGGTCATATATGCGGCATGGAGGCCTTCCCTCGAGGCCCTGGCCATGAATTCAGCGGCATCGGCCCTTGATCTGAATTTGCCCCAGATGTCGAGCTCGTAGCTTGCGGCAATGGAATAGCTGTAATTGTCAGCAGTAATCTCCTCGGGCCAGGAAGGCCGGTGACTCCTGTTGGCGTCAAGCTTGAAACCGACCCAGGGAAGACGTGCGGCCCGCGCCTGGCCAGCCACGGCCATGGCCTGCCAAAGCCTCTGATATGCCATTTCAATATCAAGATTGTTTTCAAGGCCCTGTTCAATCAGGGCATCGAGCTCCGGGTTATCAAGGGCCTTCCACCAGGCTGAAGGAAGGGGCTGCGCTTCAGACGGCTTGTTGCAGAACCGGTCAGGCAGATCCGCAACGCCCGCCGGGGTAATGGAACTTTCCATAACTCCGCATCCGGAAAACAGACAGGACAGGAGCAGCAGCACCAGCAGAACAGCCGCTCTCACTCCACACTGCATGCGCCCTGAATCCGCAAATTTCACAGCGGGGCCTCCATCCCGGCTGTACAGAACCTGACAAGCTCAGCCATTATCCCTTCCGGGGACCTGATCTGGCGATCACCCTGGCCAAACGCTGCCGCACCGGCGCATTCCATGCCGATAAGGCGCATCCAGTGGGCAAATGCCCCGATAAAGCAGTGCAGTCTCAGTTGCACCAGCTGTTGCGGCATTTCAGGGAAAACCCTGGAAACGAGCAGGGCCATTTGGTCAAACACCGGCCTGATCTGCTCAATGACTATATTTTTTACAGTCTCATCGGGATCGGCCATTCCCTGCCCAATGATACCAAAAAACATTGGTGCCGCAGGATCAGTGGCGAGAAATGTAACCGAAGGCTCAACGAAGGCCACAAGGATATCCCTTACGGTAACCTGTCCCCCCTCCCTTGCCTCAAGGGCCTTGAACCGCCGCATCCTCTCCTGGTTCACAGGCACCAGCCTGCGCTCTATGACCGCGCGGACAAGGGCCTGCCTGCCGCCGAAATGGTAGTTTACAGAGGCGATGTTGACTCCGGCACGGGCAGTTATGTCCCGCAGGGAAGTACGGTGAAAACCGTTTGCGGCAAAAAGCTGCTCTGCGGCGTCAAGTATCCGTTTTCTGGTAAGGTCAGCTCCCATCAAACGATTATTTAAAACGATTGTTTGATATTGTCAAACACTCCCGTTACAAAATCAGATAACAGATAAACTAAAAAAATGCAGGACATGCATGGATTGACACAAGCACCATTTATTTTAGAGTGCAGGAAAAGTGATTAACAACATTCAAACTGACAGGCCCTGCGGGTAACAGATGAAAAAGGCGGAAATTCCAGAAGACAGCACAAGATCAAGGGAATTCCTCAGGAAGACAAAATCCCTGGTTATAAAGGTGGGAAGCGCGGTTCTTGCGGATGAAGAGGGGCTGAATCTCAAGGTAATAAGCCACCTTTGCGGCCAGATCGCCAGTCTCAAAAGGGAGGGCAGGCGCATAACCCTGGTTTCATCAGGCGCCATTGCTGCCGGAATGGGCAAGATGAACGGCAGGAAGAGGCCCCGCACCATACCCGAAAAGCAGGCAATGGCCGCCATAGGCCAGAGCAGGCTGATTCAGGTGTACGAGGATGCGTTTGAAGCACACGGATACAATGTCGCCCAGATACTGGTTACCAGGGAAGGCCTTGTCCCGCGTCACAGGTATGTCAATGCCAAGAACACCATAAAGACACTGCTCGACTGGGATGTCATCCCGATCATCAACGAAAATGACACGGTCGCCACCGAGGAGCTTCAGTTCACCGACAACGACGCCCTTGCGGCCCTCATTGTAAATGTTGCCGAGGCTGACGCCCTTATCTGCCTCAGCGACATCGACGGGCTTTATGATGACGATCCAAGACAGAACCCGGATGCAAGGCTCATAAGCATTGTTGAAGACGTGGATGACAACATCATGTCCCTTGCGGATGACCGCCCTGGCAGGGCCGGACGGGGCGGCATGCGCTCAAAGCTTTCCTGCGCCCGCATGGTGACCGCATGCGGCATTCCCATGATCGTGGCGGCCGGAAGGCATGAAAATGTCCTTGAAAAAATCTGTAACGGCCAGGAGACAGGCACCCTTTTCGTGCCTGACAAGGCGTCAAGGCTCAGGGGACGCAAGCCCTGGATCGCCTTCACCCTTGAGAGGAAGGGCAGTGTCAGGGTGGACAGAGGCGCCGAGGCCGCCATTGCACAGCACAGGAAAAGCCTGCTTGCCGTAGGAGTTACAGGGGTGGAAGGCACCTTCGACGCCGGTGACTGCCTGAGCGTACGCAACACGCGGGATGAAGAAATTGCCGTGGGCATAAGCAATTACGATTCTGACGAGCTGGAAAAGATATGCGGCTGCCACAGTGGCAAGATATGTGAAATTGTCGGCCATGAGGGCGATGCGGAGGTAATTCACAGGGACAATCTGGTCATAATGCGGTAGGAATGTCAACAGATTCGAGCCCGGACGATGCCTATTAGTGAAATTATATCGTCACAACATCTCTTCATAAAAATCAATCTAATGTACGACGCGCCAGACTTCAGCACGCCGGCAATTAGGCCATGACTGGCGTTCCCGGACCGGTTCCTCTGGTGGTTGCCTGCCGAACCTCAAGGGAATATGGTATATACCGCAAATAGCAAGAATGCGGGACACGCTTTAGGCGATTCAACTTTTTTTATTACTCAAGGAGTCAGGATACAGAAATGGATGTGAAGACCCTGATAGCAGACATGGCCGCACGGGCCAGGAAGTCGTCCAGGGAGGTTGCCAGCCTCCCGACACGGACCAAAAACCGGCTGCTTCTCAATACGGCTGACATGATAGTCAG
>JALVQQ010000271.1 GCA_027025395.1 Deltaproteobacteria bacterium
CGCCGGTGAGGACAAGGACGGCATTCCGGACGATGAGAGTGTGGATGCGGTGCGGAAAATGATACTGAGCGCGGAACTCCCCATGGAACTCCAGAAGGCACTCAAGGCCGCAAACCCTGCTTTCTCCAGGGGAAAGGGCCTGGCTGTGAGAAGCAGCGCCGTCAGTGAGGACAGCGCCTCCCACTCATTTGCCGGCCAGTATGCATCTATCCTGAATGTTGTAAACAGCCAACAGCTTGAAGAGGCCTTCAAGAAGGTGGTTGCCTCTGCATTTACTCCCAGGAACATTGCATACCGGCGTCATGGCGGCCTGCCTCCCTACGAGTTTGATCTTGCCGTTCTATGTCTGGAGATGGTTGAAGTCTATTCGGCGGGGATCCTCTTCACAAGGGACCCGAACTATGGGGCAAGCGACAATATGCTTATCAGCGCGGTTTATGGAGTGGGCGAACTTGCTGTAGGCGGCAGCGAGGCCGCGGACGTTTACCGTCCTCCCCGCGACGGTTCAGGGCCAGGGGAAAGTCAGGTGGCCCAAAAGACCCACAGGCTAGTCATTTCTGAACACGGTGGGCTAGCTGAGGAACAACTTCCTCCCGAAGAGGCGTACACCCCGGTTCTTGCCGAAGAGCAGATACTGGAAATGGTCCGTATTGGCCTCATGGCCGAGGAGCTGCTCGGAGGCCCGCAGGATATTGAATGGGCAGTCAACACAAGCGGAGAGATCATTATTCTCCAGTCAAGGCCCCTCAAAGTCAGTATTTCTCACGGCATTACTGGCGGCAGCCGCAAAGACCGAAAAACCATTGTCGGCCCGGGCCTTGTATCCTCCCCCGGACAGGGAGCAGGAGAGGTTCGCATAATCAACAATGCCGGAGACCTGGAAAACCTTGCTGATCCTCCCTACGTACTGGTAATGCACCAGAGCCTTGTACAGGCTGTAAGCGTATTGAGGGAGGCTGCCGCCATACTGGTTGACCTTGGCAATCCGGCGGATCATCTCTCCTGTGTTGCCAGGGAATATGAAGTGGTCATGCTAACCGGCCTTGGCAATGCCACCCGTTTGCTGAAAAACGGAGACAAGGTGCTGGTCGACGGTGAACGCGCAGTGGTTTACAAGGCCAGCGAGCGGGAGATGGAACAGTGGCGCAAAAGACACAGGAGAAAGATCGCCGCGTGGCGAGACAGGGAGCCAAGGCCGGAGGACCCGCTGGCTGCCGACCTCTATGACCATATTGTTCCACTAAACCTGACAGATGCCTACGGACCAACCTTTTCCATTGCAGAGTGCAAATCGCTCCATGACCTGGTCAGATATGCACATGAGAAGGCTGTGCTTGCAATGTTCGAGGCAGGAGACGAGGCTATCGAAAACACCTCAGACCTGGTATTTAACCTTGAGAGCGATATCCCCTTCATGGTTTCACTAATAGACCTGGGCGGGGGGCTGATGGAAGGGACAGGCAAGCGCATAACGCCTGACCAGGTACTTTCAAGGCCCTTTAATGCCCTGTGGCAGGGAATAGCAACCCCGGGCCTTAACTGGGGGCCTGCCGGCGGTGTTGATATCAGCGCGGTTGCCTCAAGATTCCTTACCGACCACCGCTCGGCCCGTCCGGTTGGCATGCCTAACTATGCCCTTGTCACCAGGGATTTCCTCAACCTGAATGCCAGGATGGACTTTCACTTTACCATGGTGGATGCCATATGCGGCATGGATGCCAAGGTCAATTATATAAAATTCCGCTTCAAGGGAGGCGGCACCGGCCTTGAACAGCGAATAAGGCGTGTACGCTGCCTTTCTGAAATCCTTGCGGCAAATGGCTTCTTCTGCAATCAGCATGACGACCTGCTTACCGCTGTCATACAGGGAGGCGCTCCAGAAGTAATTGAAGAAAAACTTCGTGTTATCGGCAGGATTCTCGGCTTTTCAAGGCTGCTCGACGCGGTCATGAGAACGGATGACATGATACCGCTGGTAGCTGACGCCTTCATGGAAGGGGATTATCACCTGGAGAGCATCAGGAATATGCTGGAGGAATCAGAGGCGGAGAACAGCGAGCGAGGAGATGAATCAATTGACAAGCCCGGGTCAGACCAGCAAAGCACAACTCAGGCATGATAAAAAATTTCTTCGGGCAGCTGGACAGCGGTAAGCATGTTGCCCATTGCGGCTCCGGTATCAATTCCAATCTTGGTGGATGTAACAAGGGGAAGTTCAAAGGGTGTATGCCCGAATATAACTTTTTTCCCAAAATCATGAGTGGTAGAGAGAAAAGAATCGCGAACCTGGCATAAAACCGTGATATCCGTTTCCTCCAGAGGGACTCCAGGATCTAGGCCGGCATGAACGAAAATATATTCATCATTTTGCCAGAAGGGTTTCAATGAGAGGAGAAACTCAAGGTGCTCTCGCGGCAGAAAGCTTAGAGGCTGCAGGCTGAACCCATCCTCCTGGTTGTAACTCTGTACCGTGGCGTCCACTCCATTCTGGCGAAGGTACGGCAACAGGACTGGATCATTGCTTCTGTGATACTCAAGCAAAAGGTATTCATGATTTCCCATCAGGGCGATCATGCGTGGATTTTCCCTTTTAAGCCTGCAAAGGTAATCAAGCACCTTGGCCGATTCAGGCCCCCTGTCTATATAATCACCGATAAAAACCAGCCTGTCGTGCTCAGGTCTGTACGGCAGGCGCTCCATTAGCTTGTGCAGTTTCTGCTCACATCCGTGAATATCTCCTACTGCAAATATCCTCTCTTGCATAACGTAACTCCCAGTGCCTGGTACCCCTAACTGATTACAGTTCAAGATTCAATCCTGTCCATCACACCTTACAGTCAATAACCGCTTCAGGGCCTGCAGGCCACGAGCATGCAGATGGCAGGTTTGCCGGAATGTGACACAGAGGCCGGAAAAAAACAAGAATGAATTGCCCACAAAAATACCGCTTCAGGCCTGACGCCAAAGCGGCATTTTGTAATCCAGTTATTGCTGTCAGGGCCAAATAAAACATTTCCGCCAATTCAGCCCTGAAGACAGTTTTTAATTAAAACATATTCAATAATATTACATAACTATACTGCTGCTC
>JALVQQ010000272.1:0-8760 GCA_027025395.1 Deltaproteobacteria bacterium
CTCTTTGACCTTGCCTAACATTGGCTCTGGCACGTATGCCCTTACCCACATGGGATTATCAAGGGCCAGGGTAAATACCGGGGTCTGCGGAAAGGCTATGTCACCGGGTTCCATTATCCTGTCCTGGATTATGCCTGAGGAGGGGGCATAGAGTTTGGTGTCAGCAAGTTTGCGGCGGGCAAGATCAAGGGACGCAGCCATGGATTTGAGCTTTGCCTCTGCAGCAGCAATATCTTCCTTGCGTGGGCCTGTTATTGCCAGATCAAGCGCCTGCTGGTCGGCCTTGAGCTTCTCTTTTGCCGCCTTCAGTGCAGCAGTGGCGTCATCAAGCTTCTGTTTCGGGACGTACCTGGTCCTGGCAAGCTTGCGCACCCTCTCATAGGTTTTCTGGGCGTTTCTGACCAGTGCCTTGTCAGCGGCAACCCTTGCCCTTGCCTCTTCTATCTCCTGCGGCCTTGAGCCGGCGTGCAGTTTGGAAACCACCCACTTCTGCATTTCAAGTTCTGCCTCAAGCCTCTTGACCTCCGCCTGGTAACGGTACGGGTCCATCTCTCCCACAAGCTCACCGGCCTTTACCCTTGCCCCTTCCTGAACATGCAGGGCGATGATGCGTCCGGTGTCATGAAAGGCAAGCTGTATCTGCCTGATGTCTATGTTGCCATACAGGGTAAGATGGTCTGACGGCCTTTTTTCCTCTTTCTGAAAATAAAAAACAGCCCCTGCTATGATGGCTGCAAGCAAAACCGGAACTATTATCTTTCGCGCCTTTTTCCTGTCCATGATTATCCTCTCTGTCTCAGTCTGCTGAAAGCAGGCCGTTAACCGCCTGGATATCCTCAGGCCCGATAACACCTGCTGCTGCCTTGAGCCGTGCGCGGGCAAGCACATGCTCATAAAGGGCAACGAGGTAATCCCTCTTTTTTGCTATGTAGAACTGGGTGAGGTCCAGGGCGTCAATGGCAGTTCTTGTTCCTACCTTGAAGCCTGTGTTGGTGGCCTCCATTGAGACCTTGGCCGATTCCATTGCCTGTCTTGCAGCCTGGTACCATGCCACACTGTCACGAAGGCGCAGAAATGCGCTCTGTGCCCGTATGGTTACCTGGTCTTCAAGCCTTTTCAGGTTATGCCTGCTCTCAATGGCCTGGAATTCTGCCTGTGCGGTTTTGGCAAATATGGAACCGCCGAGATAGAGCGGTATGGTCATTATGATGCCGGCCTCTGTATGGGTGGTGCGCATCTCAGGAAAGTACCCGCCGTTCATGTATCCTCCGCTTGCCTGAAGATCCAGCCGGGGCCAGCGTTCACGCCGCGCATACTCAACCTTTTTTTCTGCTGCCTCAAGCCGTTTCTTTGCGCTTATGAGCAGTGGCTGGTTTGAAAGGGCTGCCTCAACCCACTTCTGCATGTTGTCCGGGTCAGGAAGCCGGGCAGTAATTGGGCCAAGGTCCCTGACCGACGAAACCGGCCTGTGAACCAGGAGCTCCAGGTCCTGCTTTGCTATGGTAAGACGGTTCTGGGCAGTGATGAGCTGGGACTGTGATGCGTCATAGCGGGCCTGGGCCTCCTTGACCGCGGTAATATCCCCGGTTCCAACTTTCAGAAAGGTCTCTGTCTGATCAAGGATCGACTTGAGCAGCATACGCTGTTTTTCCGCCACCTGAACGTCCGCCCTTGCGTGGAGAAAGTTGAAGTATGCCTCAAATGTCCGGAGGATCAGGTCCTGCCTCGCGCTCATGAGCTCTGCTTCACCTGCGCTGATGATATCCTCTGCTATCTTCATGCTCACCCATGCCTGTCCGTCAAACACCGGCTGGGTCAATGCAACAGTGTAATCTCCGCCCCAGTAATATTTTGTTAGGGTGTCAGGCTGTATGCCCTCAAGCTTGTTGTATCTCCTTGCCACCTGGCCGTTTGCGGTAAGTCTTGGCAGAAGTCTGGACCTTGCAAGGGGTTTTTCTGTTTTTGCCGTTTCAAGGCTGGCCCTGGCCATGGCAAGGGCCGGGTCGCTCTTCGCCGCATCCTGGTAGATGGACTCAAGGGTGTCCATACTATCCGATGCCTGGGCGGGAATTGCGTTAAAAAGGAAAAAGGGGACAATGGCCAGGTACAAAAGGAAAGATTTTTCAGAGAACATTTCGGGCTCCTTTTGAGCATATATGTACAATTCATTGTAGGCTTGATGACTTGGAAGTCAACTCTCATGGTCATGGAAGCTTTTAATAAAGGCAAGCAGCAAAACTCCGTGCGGAGCAAACCCTTTGAAAACAGGAAATTCTTCACGGAAGCGAAAAAATATGACCGTTTACAACCCTCATTAACCTTAATTCGCTTATATTCGCTTATAGACACTCTGTGCAACAACTTTATAAGCATCCCTCCGCACCTGTTGACTCACCCTGAGACCAGGGGTAACTTTTCTTTCATGCGTTCCCTGATACTGGACAAACAATGGAAAATTGCTGGGCCAGACCAGACTGCCACCCGGCTTTTATGCAGGGAGCTCAACATCCCTGAAAGCATATCCAGTTTCCTTGTTCTCAGGGGCATTACATCACCTGACCAGGCGGCCACCCATCTTTCACCGCGTCTTGCGACACTCTCCGACCCCTTTGCCATGAAAGACATGGACGCAGCGGTAAAACGCCTGGTTACGGCAATAAAAAACCGGGAGCGGATAGGTATATTTGGCGACTATGACGCTGACGGGGTAACCGCTTCAGCCCTGTTATATCTGTTTCTCCGGGAAATCGGGACAAGCTGTGAAGTTTACCTGCCGCACAGGGAGAATGAAGGGTACGGCCTGAGCAGAACCGGCCTTGAAACCCTTGCCCGCAAGGGCTGTTCTCTCGTAATTACCGTTGACTGCGGGATTACATCGGTTGATGAGGTAGAGCACATAGGCAAGGCGGGAATAGATGTCATAATAACCGATCACCATGTGCCAGGCGACCGACTTCCCGGGGCGACTGCGGTCCTTGACCCTAAACGCAATGACTGCGACTTCCCGTTCAAGGAACTTGCCGGAGTAGGAGTCGCGTTCTGCCTTGCGCGGGCAGTGAGAAGCAGGCTGCACTCCATGGGATTTTTCAGCGACGCCGCCCCGCCAAACCTGAAAAAATATCTCGACCTGGTTGCGCTTGGCACCATTTCCGATGTTGTTCCACTGCTTGATGAAAACCGCATACTGGTTAAATTCGGCCTGGACGAAGCTTCAAGGGGGGCAAGGCCTGGAATCAAGGCCCTCAAAAAGGTTTCCGCGCTGAAGGATTCTGTAAATGCCACGGACATGGCATTCCGCATGGGGCCAAGAATCAATGCTGCCGGGCGCATGGCCCATGCCTTGACTGCCTTTGAACTGCTGACCTGTCCCCATGATGATCAGGCAATGAAAATTGCCTCGGAGCTTCACACGCTGAATAACGAAAGGCAGAATGAGGAGCGCCTTATACTCAAGGAGGCCTCACGGCAGATTGAAATGACGGGCCCGCAGCCAGCCTACGTTCTTGCCGGTGAAAACTGGAGACGCGGCGTTGTTGGCATTGTTGCCTCAAGACTGATGGAGCGGGTTGCCCGTCCGGTGGTCCTGCTGGTGGTTGAGGGCCATGAGGCAGTAGGCTCGGGGCGCAGCCCGGAAGCCCTTGACCTTCATGCCCTGCTGTCTTCCTGCTCTCATCTGCTGGAGCGTTTCGGAGGCCACAGAGCCGCTGCGGGCATGAAACTTGCCGCATCCAACATAGCTCCGTTCAGACAGGCCCTTTGCAGCGCCACTGAAAAAAAACTGGCCACCGTGGATCTCACCCCATGCCTCCATATTGACGCCAGGGTAACAGTTGACCAGCTTGCCGCACCGGCTTTTCATGAATTTTATCAGCGTCTGGCTCCATTTGGCGCCGGCTACAAGCCTCCCGCCTTTGCGGTTCACGGCTTTTCTGTAAGAGACACCCGAACAGTGGGCAAGGGGCATCTGAAGGTAATTCTGGATAGCAGACACGGAAAAGGCAGCGCCATTGCAGGAATTGAAATAATAGGATGGGGGCTCGGCGACAAGAAAGACCTGCCGTGGGAGGAGCTTGAAGTAGCATGCGAACCCGGAATAAATGAATGGAACGGACGCCGAACGCTTCAACTGCGGCTCATGGACGCCCGCAAGGGATAGGATCGCCAGACCCTGTCCTTTGCCGCGGCTGTCTCAAGGGCGGAATCCTGCCGCCGCCAAGTAGATAACACTTTCCTCCTGCCCGTCAAGCCCAAGCAGACTGTTCATTTCATCATCGTAAAAGGCCGCCACCGGACACGCCCCGCCGCCTATGGCCTCTGCCGCAAGGCATAAATTCTGGGCTATGTGGCCAGCATCCAGCATTATGTACCTGACCCCGCGGTGCCCGTATTTTGCCATTGTCCTCCTGAATACCGCACTCCAGATGAATACAACCTGGGCGCGGGCCAGGAACTCCTGGTCCAAGGCGGCACGGGCGACATCAGGCCCTGGTGCAGCACTGGTCAGGCGTTCAAGCTGGAACCCCTTCACATCAAAATGCAGCAGACCGGGATCAATACCATCCACATGGTTTACAGCAACATAGGTTTCAACTGGATAAAGGGCCCCGGCCGAAGGAGCGGTACGCAGATAGAACTGCCCGGCCTGCGCAGTCACCCCCTGGCAGGCCCAGAGCAGAAGCGCCAGGTCTGTGCGGGAAAAAAGACGGGGATCATATTTCCTGAGGCTGCGCCTCTTTTGAAGAAGAGCCCAGAAGTTGGTCTCTTCGCCATCCCACTTCCGGGGAAGGAGCACCTTTTCCGCATGGGGATAACGCTTGAATGGCTCGGCCGGCAGAATATGGGGACGCGGCCGGGAACGCAGATTCTCTCGGCTGAACTTGGTCTCGTTAAGATAGAGTATACCCAGGCTGTGTTTAAGTTCCGGCATCTGTTTTGTCCACCGCAAGGCGGTCACGCCCTGCCTCCCTGGTTCTGTAAAGGGCCTTGCCTGACCATTTAGACATAAATTATATCCTTCCCAATATCTGATGATACTCTTTTGACTCTAATATTGCGAATTCCATCCCTGGTTAAGATATCGACTTTTCTGCCAAATAATTTTTCCATATATTGTGCCAGACGCATAAATTCCAGGCCGATTGGCCTTTCAAATTCTACGACTAAATCAATATCACTCTGGTCTCTATCCGACTGTTTGGCAGCAGACCCAAACACACCTATCCTTTTGATGCCGAATTCAGACGATAAATAGGGATATTGAGATTTTATTTTTTCAATTACTTCATCAAGGCAGCTCATAATCATTCTTCATATCTGTGATAATCGGCTCTCCAGAGGAGTGGTCAAATTCTTCCATGCATTCAACCTTGAACCTAATCAAGTATGGTTTTTCCTGTTTTGTTATCGGATGTTGGACTGAGTCTGTAAAGGCATGCAACAACCAAAACAGAGCTGGCGGACAGAAGAAACCCGGGCGGTACGGTGCAAGACCCGAAATCAAATAAGAAGAAACAGGCCCGGCTTTCTATGTTTGAATGACTGAGAGCGCAAGAGTTGCATGGCTACGCTGGCTCCGGGCCCTACGCAGCCTCAGGCGTGGACCAATGCAAAACAGGCACTCCGGGTACACGAAAAACTCGCCTGCCGTAAAGGTCGGCGGGTCTGAACAGGCGCAGAGATATTCCGGCATCGACAGGCAAAAACAAGAAGTCAGGAAAGCTCCTCCAAACTTCTTGCCATATCTAACGCTCGTGGCCCGCGAGATTAAGCGTGGAACATGAACCGGACTGACACTGACGGTGTTCCACAAAACTGCCAGCGGAAGTCTTCTGTATGATTGAATTACCTGTCCGCTCGGTCCTGGGAGCACCTGAGGTATTTATGTTTGAAGCGCTCATAAGCTTTTCTACATCAGGGCTCTGGCACTTTGGACAGCGCACGTCTTCAATCTCAGACTTGCTCATAAGCAGCAGTTCAAATTCATAAAGACAACTTTCGCAACGGAATTCATGAATGGGCATCTGCGTAATACTCCTTTTTCCGAATTTAATCGTACCTCAATAATAACCAGGGCACCAAAAAAGGAAGGCGCCTTTTCAAAGCGCCTTCCCGGAATTACATTCAACTAATGAACAGATACGGTTTAGAAGAATACCTCAAATGTGAGATAGAAGTTGTCCATGTGTTCCACGGGAGCAGCGCCAAATGCAGTGGCGTAATCCCACTTGGATGGATCCATCATGTTCATATCAACTTCATCAACATCAATTGGCTTGCCCATCCAGTTGCCGCTTCCTGTATAGTTAAACCAGTAGTACTGATAACCGGCCCGTATGAAGGCCTTGGCCCATTTTGAAAGCGGTGTTTCAGGAATATCCCATATCCAGTAAATCTCGGCAACGTGACCACGGGTGGCCAGTTTGCTTGAATAAACATCATCAGCAGCAGGGGTGAAATTTATCCAGTAACGGGAACCGTAGTTGTATTCAAAGCCGATCTTTGAGCTCAGTATTTCAACAGGTACGCGAGCGCCAACATAGGCGGCCCAGCCCCAGTGGTTCTGCTTGGTTTCGCCAGGGTTGGTGAGGAGGCCGAAGCTGGCATGCCGCTCACTGCCGTCAGGCATGGCAGTGGTATCCCTGTCATCAGTGCGGCTCAGACCACCACTTATAAACCAGTTCACGCCCCGGAATTCATCCATATATACAAAACTGGCATGATAGATGTCACCGACTTCATCATTGGCGTCAGCAAGTACGGCCATTTTGCTGTCCATTAAAGGAGCCATCATCTGAACCGACGGATTGAAAGCAGAATTGTTAAGCATCTGGGATGGACTCATGTACATCGTACCTTCCATCATGTTTGGAATGCTTGCGGCACGGAAAAACTGCAGGTTTGCAAACCGGTGCGCCTCTTTGTCATTAATTATGTCCCAAGAAAATCCATAGAGGTCTGTATCAGCAAGATCGCCTGAACCATTTCCAGTGTAGTCCAAACCAGCCTCATATCCGCGGCCGTAGCATACACGGAACTTTGCACCGGGGAAGAAGAGTTCATCACCTGCCCAGCCGAGAGTAGCTCCATCAAATGTCCAGTCAACACCCAGTGCAATAGGTGTTGCGTAACGGCTGTCGTAGTTGTAGCGAAGCTGTGCCGGAGGCCCGTCAACCGTGGGACGGCGACCGACTGATACCCACATTGGCAGTCCCGCAATGTTGGTCCAGTTTACATAAGCCATCTCAACCCTGAGAGTATTATCCTTGGGGCGGCGAGACATATTAGGGTCATAGGAAAAACCGTTCATGGGGAACAGCCCCGAGTTGGTCTTGTCAGCTGTTTCCATTCCCCAGATTTTGTACATGGTGAGGCGGCCTTTAAATGTAATATTATCGGTTGCCTTTACCTTCATGCCCAGGCGCAGGCGGTTGGTGTAAAGGGTATCATTTGTGACCCTTTCTCCGTCAACTTTGCTACCGAAAAAGTTGTTATATCCATTTGTATCAAGCCTTGTGGAATCAAGCCTGAACCTGTAATCACCAAACACCTGGAAACGGTTGACGCCATCGGTATTGATGGCCTCGATACCATCTGAATTCTCCTCCACGGTGTCAGACAGTTCTTCCTGTGCTTCGGCCAGTTCGCCCTGCTGATGCTTTACCCTGTTAAGCTCCTGTTTCACACGCTCAAGCTCCCTTGTGAGCTGGTCCAGACGCTGTAACAGCTGATCACTGCTCGGCGACGCATATCCGCCTGCAAAGGCCCAGGCAGGCAGAATCAGTGAAAAAACAATAAATCCTAACCAGAATTTCTTCATTTTGTCCCTCCTTGCGGAATAGTGTTGAAAAGTGACTCAACAAACAAATAGCTGTCGCAAATTAAACATCCCTAAATCCGGTCTATATAGTAAAGCCAAAACCTTGTCAAGCATTCTTTCCATAAAACGCGGCCAGCAGGGCATCTACACAACATGATGTATACAAATACACTGACCGGCCTATCAGACAAGGGCCAAAGGGACTATTTGCCTCCGGGGCCGCCTTTGAAAATGCCCTGCTCCCGCATCGTTTTTACAAGCTCCGGTATTACCGATTTGATCACCGCATTCGAGGAGTCAGGATTCATGGTTGCAGACTGGGCCATCCAGACCGGCTTGCCCTGTTTCACACTGTAGAGCCTGGTCTCCAGGATAACCTTTACCTGGGTGGAGTAGTAACCTGGCTGGTGCAGCACGTCGTAGGTGTGACGATAATAGGGATAAAACCCGCCGTAACGAGGCGCGACAAAGGTCTGCGGGGGATGATACTGCTGTTTTTTGTCTATTCCTACCATGGCGGTAACCAGAACGTAATCCACGCCAATCGAACGTACCACATCAAGCACCTTTTCCCGCCCCGGGAGCTTCCCGCCCGGCAGGTAGCGGTAACTCGGAAACGCTTCAACGCCGACGCCACGCAGGGCACTGACAAAATCCTCCTCGAATGTCCGACGCGCAAGCTGACTTTCGCCAATCCCAATGACCAGAACCTTTTGAACGGTTCCGTGCCTGAAGTCAGGATCTGTCCAGGTTCCCGTTATAGTGGTACTTGAACATGAGATGCAAAAAAAAGAGGAGGATAAGGCAAGCAGAACCAGAAATATTCTTTTCATGAATTGCCCCCTTAAAAGATGACTTGTAACCCCATGAAGAAAATAGTGCTGACCTTTTATGCCACGGAGGCAGACCCTCGGCTCACAAAACAAAAAAGCCCGCAGCGGAAA
>JALVQQ010000272.1:8770-9237 GCA_027025395.1 Deltaproteobacteria bacterium
CTTGTTATTTTAACGGCAGGAGCCGCCGCATCAGCATGAAACCGGACCAAATCAGGCGGCTGCCGTATCGGCATATACACTCACATGCTTGCGGTTGCGCCTTGTCTCAAATTTCACGACACCGTCGATAAGCGCGAAAAGGGTGTAGTCCTTGCCCATGCCGACATTTTTGCCCGGGTGAAATTTCGTGCCAAGCTGCCGCACAAGGATATTACCCGCCCTAACGGCCTGTCCGCCAAAGCGCTTTACTCCGCGCCGCTGCCCCTTGCTGTCTCTTCCGTTTTTTGAACTGCCACCTGCCTTTTTATGTGCCATGACATATATCTCCCGTCAAACCTGTCGCCTTCAGGCGCTTACTTCCTGGATCTCAATTGCCGTAAAGGGCTGCCTGTGACCATTTTTCACCTTGTAGCCCTTACGCCTCTTCTTCTTGAAAACGATAACCTTTTTTGCCCTTCCCTGCTCAA
>JALVQQ010000273.1 GCA_027025395.1 Deltaproteobacteria bacterium
GCCTTGGAGTAACTCTCGTTTATATCTTCTGGTTCAAGGGATGGTTCTTCTTCCCGGGCACCAACATGGCGCCAAACGATGCGGCCCACTGGGTCCTGGGAATTGCCCCCGAGGCCTTTGGCGCGGTTGGCGCAATAGTCAACTTCATCGTGGCCTTCGTGGTTTCAAGCATGACAGGCGATCCGCCAGAACACATCCAGCACCTTGTTGAAGATATCCGTGTTCCAGGCACAGTAGGCAGACAGCGGTAAATTCCGCCCGGGTCATGTCCTGCCACACGGCCTGACATGCAAAATACAAGGGGGCAGTTCCGGTTAATCCGGAACTGCCCCCTTTTTTCCCCTTGATTCCGGTTTGCCACTACATGCCAAAACCGCAAGATCACATCAGCCCTGCCCCTCCCGGCTCTCCGCCTCCTGGATAATCCTTTTTATCGGCGGCCTTTCAACCGTTTTAATATCAAGGCTTACCGCAAGATTTTCAAGCTGTTCCTCAACCTCATAACATACAGAAAAGAGCTGCCTGTCAGACAGCCCGACGGCGTCAGCATGTTCGAGCAGCGCCGAGGCATTCGCGGGATTCCTGAAAACAGGAGTTACCCTTGAAGACAGGGATACTGCCTGAACCGCCGTACCCTCAAGCCCCAGATCTATTATCTCAGGCATGGTTGCCGAGTGCAGCCCCACGCAACAGACCAGCAGATCGGGAAGCCCCCACTTCGCAGCAATCCAGGCCGCAGCCTGGCAGTGATTCCACGAAAGATGCCTCTTTTCGACTTCGTGAACAGGCTCAAGGCCAGATGCCCAGTCATCATAGACAGGCCTGTAAACATCCAGCCAGTCTGTCAGCAGGAGTGGAATCGCCATATCCTGCAGGAGGGCTGCCGCAAAGGCCTCTTCGGCCTCAAACCGCAGAATGGCCGCTGAATACTTGGCAAAAAGCGCCCTGTAGAGAGAATCGGTCCAGAAGAGATTGAAATTGAAATTTTCCAGCCCGGGATCCTTCAGGCTGCTATGCATGGCATAACCAAGGGCGATATTTTCAATTTCCTTGAGGCCCAGGATGGAAACCGCCTTGGAAACGCTGCTTACATTGCCTGGCAGTCCGTACAGGGCGGAATTTACCGTTTTTAATATAAGGCTGGTGAGTGCCGGGTCTGTTTCAAGAATTTTCACCACCTGATCGATAAATACATCAGGATCATTAACCGCCTCTGTCAACTTCAAGACAACATCAGGACAGGGAGGAAGGGTGAACTCGCCAAAAATACGCTGAAAATCGCCTGCAGCAAGGGCTGCGTTCCGTTTTAAACGTTTTAATAAACCCATAGACAATCACTCACTAAAATATCCCGGCTCCGGGCCGGGGCGCGGAATGACAGAAACAGGACAAGGATAAAAATCATCATAAACCAGCAAATGACAAAATCAAACATGAAAAAAAACGGGAAGCTGCTCTCAGCAGTCTTGTGGAACCTGGGAAAGCTCGAACGCATCCGGTTCTGGTACATGGCGTCAAGGGTTGATGCCCGGGTGCTCAATTCACTTAATGTGTTCCTGCATTCCATTGCAAGCATGATCATACTGGGAACAGCAGCCCACCTTACTTCCTGGTCACTGATTTTCCCTTCACTTGGCCCCACCATCTTTCTTATATTCTACGCCCCCTCATCTGCAATGTCTGCCCCAAGAAATACCATTGCGGCTCATGTCGCAGGCGCCTTCATTGGCTGGGCCTGTTTCCAGGTTCTGCTGTTCATGGATCCTTCAGCGGCATCGCTGCCCCATACAGCTCTGCCCCGGATAATCACCGCATCCATTGCCCTGGGATTCTGCGGCATACTAATGTCCCTGTCAGGCATTGTACACCCTCCGGCGGCATCCACCACTCTTGTCGCTGGACTTGGCATGATCAACAGCCCCATGACTGTCGCGTTCATGACCATGGCCTTGATACTGCTATGCATGCTTGCCTGGACCATGCACTGGCTTTCAGGCATCAAATATCCGGCATGGGCGCCTTTTGACAACAGCCAGGGCCCGCTGATCCATACCAAGCTCGGCAAGCTCACCCTTTCCGGCCCGTCAGACAAGGACCGTGTCAAGGATGTGGCGGCCAGGCTCGCATCAAGGCAACGGCTGAAATAATATCCGGAACCAGAATAACATATACACATCACTGATTCATGCGGGATGAAGAATCCTTCCATTTCCCCGACCCATGACCGCAGGCCCGGCCCACGGATCACATCCGGCATTTTATCCTTATTTTCTTGCTTGCAACTCTTTTTTTTGTTATCACTTCATAAAATTTCCTGAATCATGATCTGCGGATCATCCCAGACAATAATCAGGTTCGTGCCATGATCAGCAGCGGCCTGTTCCCTTGATCAGGTTATGAATTCATACGGGAGGGAGAGAACTGCAGGAAGAAAATACCGCTCTTCATATCCGGAACCTGGAAAAGTCTTATTCAACCGGGGAAGCAAGGATACAGGTACTGAAGGGACTGAACGCCACCATCAAAAAAGGTGAAATAGTTGGCATAGTCGGGGCTTCCGGTGTCGGCAAGACTACGATGCTGCACATCATAGGCACCCTCGACAGACCCGACAGTGGCCGAGTGATCCACTTTGGCCAGGATGTGTTCAGCTGGCCTGACTCCAGGCTGTCACGGTTCAGGAATTCCGACCTTGGGTTTGTCTTCCAGTTCCATCACCTGCTGCCGGAATTCAGCGCTCTTGAGAATGTCATGATGCCCTGCCTCATTGCAGGCCTCAGCAGAAGGGAAGCCGAGGAGAGAGCCTTGAAAATACTTGAACGGCTTGATCTTGCAAAAAGAAAAGGCCACCGTACAGGTCAGTTGTCAGGGGGCGAACAGCAAAGAGTGGCCCTTGCAAGGGCGATGGTTCAGCGTCCAGGCCTGCTGTTAGCCGATGAACCAACCGGCAATCTTGATGAAAAAACCGGCGCGCAGGTAGCGGGACTGATTTTTGCCCTTAACAGGGAGTATGGAACTACCGCGGTAATAGTAACCCACAACCTGGGGCTGGCACGGAAGATGGACCGCTGCATAGGGATTACAGACGGCATTGCGGTGGAACTTGAACCATCGGAACTTGCAGGATTCGGGGTTGGAGCTGCATGAACAGGGGGTTCGCTTCAGCATGCGCCTGGCATCATGCAGGACAACCGCCGCACGGCTTGCACAAAGCCCGTAACACCACAAGCATATTCACGGAATAGGCATGTATAAACTTCATAAAATACCTTCTTGCATCCTGATAATAACGGTCCTGGCCATTCTGGCCGCACTGCCCCTTGCCGGTTACGCGGCAGAATCCCCGCCGGCGGAAGTCCTGCTTGCAAAACCGGTCTATTTCGGCCCTGAGGCATATTCCGACTTGCCTGAACTGGCTGTGCAGGCAATACGGGACAGCCTGGAATCAATGGGCGATATTGTTGTCACCATTGACCAGTCTCCCTCTTCTCCGGCGGCAGCGATGCAGCTTGCATCGGATCACGGCATGAAATGGGTGGTCTATGGCAGCATCACGCGCCTGGGCGACCAGCTCAGCATTGACTTGCGGACAAACAACAGATCCCACGGCCGGGCAAAGCCCAAAATAGTTTTTTCCCAGGGCCCGGCCGCCAAGCTTGAGGGGCTTTGCACCATAATCGGACACAGGCTGCACGAAATTTTCATGTCTCCCTACCTTGTCGCAGCAGTCCGGATAGAGGGAAACCAGCGCATTGGCACTGACGCAATACTGGAAAATATCCGGACCGCCAAGGGAGAGCCCTTTGACAGAGAGATGATAACCGGGGACATCAAGGCCATTTTCAAAATGGGATACTTTGATGATGTTCAGGTGGATGTTTCAGATGGTGCCGAAGGCCGTATCGTTACATTCATGCTCAGGGAGAAACCCGCCATCCGCAAGATAGTTATTAACGGCAGCAACAAAATTGACGAGAAGGACATCCGGGAGGTCCTGACCCTTAAACCCTACACGGTTGTTACGGAAAAAAGCCTTCAGGAAGCAGCCCAGAAGATAGAGGCCCTCTACTCTGACAAGGGTTTTGCCGGTACCACGGTAAATGTCACCCTCAGGAGGGTTTCCGACCAGGCCGCCGATGTTGTCTTTGATATTGACGAAGGTGAAGAGGTACATATCAAAAAGATAACAATAGACGGCAACAAGGCTTTTTCGGATGAAGAGCTCAAGGATATCATGGAGGTTACAGAGAAAAAACCGTGGTGGACGCCGAGCCTTAGGAACATCATGGCGATGGTGAAGGGAGATGCCGGCGTGCTGAAATGGGATGCCCTGGAACGTGATGCCGGCAGGCTGGCGGCCTTCTACCACAACCACGGCTATGTTGACGCCCGGATCGGACAGCCCAGGGTGGTGAGAAAAGGCGCTGATCTCTTCATCACCATTCCCGTGGATGAAGGCCAGCTTTACAAGGTAGGAAACATAGACATTGAACAGAACTTCTTCAAGGACGAGTCGGTCCTTCTTGAAAACATGAAAATAAAGGATGAGGATACCTTCAGCCAGGAGGTCCTCAGAAAAGACATACTGAAGCTGACCGATCTCTATGCCGACAACGGCTATGCCCATGCCAACATAAGACCCGTCATAACCAAAAACCCCGAAAATCATACGGTTGATATAAAACTCGTGGTCGAAAAAGGGCCGCTTGTAAAATTTGAACGGATTACAATCGCCGGCAACACCATAACCAGGGACAAGGTCATACGACGTGAGCTGCGGGTCAACGAGCTCGAGCCCTTTACCGCCACCGGGCTCAAGCGCAGCAAGCAGCGCCTTGGCAGGCTCGGATACTTTGAGGACATAAGCCTCAATACTTCAAAGGGCAGTGACGAAGAACACATGAACCTTGAAGTCAAGGTCAAGGAGCGCCAGACAGGAACTTTCAGCATAGGCGCTGGCTACAGTTCTGTTGACAAACTGATACTCATGGGCGAAATCAGCCAGAGAAATTTCCTGGGGAAGGGGCAGACAGTAAACTTCAAGGGCATGTTCGGCTCTCAAACCGCCCGTTTTTCCCTGGGTTTTTATGAGCCCTACCTGATGGACACCCGTGTCTCCATGGGAATTGATGCATATAACTGGCGGCAGGAATACACGGACTACACCAAAAAAAGCACCGGCGGGGCGCTCCGTTTCGGCTATCCGCTCACCGACAATCTGTCGTTTTTCTTTGGCGGCAAGTGGGATTACACCGACATGAGTGACGTTGGTGACTATACATCGCAGATAATAAAGGATTCCATGGATATCAAGGAGACCAGGGCGCTGAATGCCGGACTTACCTACGACTCCAGAAACGCCTTCTTTAATCCAACCCACGGCTGGCACAACAATTTTGTCACCCAGTACGCTGGCGGATTGCTTGGAGGAGACGCGTCGTTTGTCAAGCTGGAGGCCACCGCAGGGTATTACCATCCCATTATCTGGGAAATAACCGGCCATATAAAGATGGGTGCCGGCTATGTGTTTGATGGCAGGGGGGGAGACCTTCCGGTATGGGAAAAATTCTTTCTCGGCGGCATAGACACAATTCGCGGGTTCAAATGGGGAAGGGTCAGTCCTATAGACCCTGACACAGGAGAACGCATCGGCGGCAACAGCATGTTTTATACCCAGCTCGAGGCCATATTTCCCCTGATAAAAGACATGGGACTAAATGGAGTAACGTTCATTGACATGGGTAACGCCTGGGACAAGGATTCCGCCTATAATTTTTCAAAACTCAGAAAGACCATCGGCGCTGGAGTCAGGTGGCTCTCTCCCATGGGGCCGCTCCGTATTGAATGGGGTTACAACCTTGACAAAGAGGAGGGTGATGACCGCACCAACTGGGAGTTCAAAATGGGAGGTTCCTTTTAGTGAAAACAGTCGCCGAACTTGCCGAGCTGGTATCCGGACGGGTTGAAGGAGACGGCAATGTAACCGTCCGGGCAGTCCAGTCACTGGAAGACGCCAGGCAAGGTGATATAAGTTTCGCGGTCAGCATGAAATTGGCGGAAAAGGTACGGCAAAGCCGAGCCTCGGCGTTTATACTCCCCGAGATATGGCCTGATGACCTGGAAACTCCGTCAATACGCGTGAAAGACCCGTATCTCGCCTACGCCCTTGTGGCCCAGGCCCTGAACTACAGGCCCTTTGTGCCACAGGGCGTCAGCAAGCATGCAATAATAGGAAGCGGGTGCAGGATCTCTGAACGGGTAACAGTGATGCCAGGCGTGGTTGTTGGCGACGGCTGCGAAATAGGCGACGAGGTCACAATCCATCCAGGTACCGTTCTGGGCAGAAATGTCAAAATAGGCACCGGCAGCACCCTGTTTGCCAACGTCGTTGTCTATGATAACTGCATCATAGGGAATAATGTCCGGCTGCATGCCGGCTCCGTGATTGGCGCGGACGGTTTTGGATATGCCAGAAACGGCGACACACACGAAAAAATACCGCAAACCGGCATTGTAGTGATTGAAGACAATGTTGAAATCGGAGCCAACAGCACCATTGACAGGGCTGCGCTTGGAAAGACAAGAATCGGCAACGGCACAAAGATTGACAATCTGGTCATGATAGGCCACAACGTGCAGGTAGGGCGGTCATCCATTATCGTAAGCCAGGTGGGGATTTCAGGCAGCACCAGAATAGGCAACGGAGTTGTTCTGGCGGGCCAGGCAGGAGTGGTGGGGCATATCGAAATCGGGGACGGCTCAATGGTCGGCGCAAAATCCGGCGTTGCTCACAGCCTGCCTCCGGGCAGCCAGGTCTCCGGACAGCCTGCCATACAACATACAACCTGGCTCAAGGCCGTAAACATATTCAAAAGGCTGCCTGATATGGCCCGGGAGTTCCGGGAGATAAAAAAGATTGTAAGCAAGCTTCAGGATGGTGAGGCAAGAGCAAACAACAGCGATAAAAATAACGAGGCATGACATGAGCGACGTAAAACCGGGTTTTGGAATTGACAGGATCAGGCAGCTGCTTCCCCATAGATATCCATTCCTGCTGGTGGACAGGGTTATTGAGGTAAAACCGGAAGAGTATATTGAAGGTTACAAGAATGTTTCATTCAACGAGCCTTTCTTCCAGGGACATTTCCCGGGCGAACCCATAATGCCGGGAGTCCTCATTCTTGAAGCCATGGCGCAGCTCGGCATTCTGTTCGCCTTTGAGAGCAAACCCGAGGACCTTGAAAACAACCTTATGGTATTTGCCGGCATGGACGGCGTAAAATTCAGGAAACAGGTTGTGCCGGGCGACAGGCTTGACATGCGCCTTGAGTTTGTAAAGCGCAAGCGCCAGATATGGAAAATGCAGGGCTGGGCCCATGTGGATGGCAAGCTTGCGGCCGAGGCCCTTTTAACAGCCGCCATCAGCAAGCCAAAAGCATCCTGACCGTTTGATTAACAGGTGGTGCACATGCCCTGCGCATGCTGGCATAAAGCTCCTTGAGCCGACACCTCATGCCGGGCATCTATGTTCACATCCCGTACTGTGTCGGCAAGTGCCCCTATTGTGATTTTGTCTCCTACGTATCCCCTGATATTTCCCATGAAGAGTATGTGAAATGCCTTTTGCGTGAGGCGGAAATCAGGAGCCGGTGCCTGCCAGGCACGGCTTTCAATACCATTTACTTCGGAGGCGGCACTCCAAGCCTGCTCTCGCCCGAACTGATTTCGCGTATTATCGCCACACTCAGGGAGCTTTTCCCCTTCAGGTGGCCTGAAACTGAAATATCGGTTGAGGCCAATCCCGAATCTGTCACCGGTTTGTGGCTGAAGGGCGTAAAGGCAGCCGGAGTCAACCGCCTGAGTATGGGCATACAATCATTTTCCGACAGGGACCTTGAAGCACTTGGCCGGCCACACGATTCTTCCTGCGCGCTCAGGGCGCTGGACAAGGCGGTTGCAGCGGATTTTTCCCGTCTCGGTATTGACATCATGTTTTCCATACCTGGGCAGACCATGCGGCAGCTTGAACAATCACTCCTTACGGCCCTCAGCCGGAGGGTCCATCACATTTCGTGCTATGAACTCACCGCCGAGCCCGGCACCCGCCTGTGGCATGAAATTCACTCCGGCCATGTGGCACTGCCAGGCGAGGAAGAGGCGGTAAAAATGATGGACCTTGTGGAAAACACGCTTGTCCGGAACGGCTTTGTGCAATACGAAATTTCAAACTTCTCCCTCCCGGGCATGGAATGCCTGCACAACATGAATTACTGGGACAATGGGGAGTATATGGGCCTGGGCTGCTCGGCTGTATCCTATATAAACGGGACAAGAAGCAGAAACACCGCCTCCCTTCGCTCCTACTGTTCTGCCCTGTCACAAGGCGAGCTGCCCGTGGTGTTCAGAGAAAAACTTGGCAGGGAGGCTGCTTTCCGGGAAAGTGTCATGCTCGGACTGAGGACCCTCAGGGGGATTTCCATAAGGCACATGAAGGAACGCTTCGGCATAGACCCTGTCAGGTACTACGGCAACAGGCTGGAAAAATTTATCTCTTCCGGCCATGTGAAAAAACGGCAAGACAGGTTGATGCTCACGAGGGAAGGGCGGCGCCTGGCAAATTCGGTAATGAGCGAATTGATCTGAGCCCTGGCAACTGCCTTGCGGGGCTTAGTGCCTGGCCGGTTTGAAAACGCCCTGGACACAGGACTCGCCTACTCCCTTCTGCATGCGCAGTCCCGGCCCCTGGAGGAAGATGCAAAAACCGGCACGGAGTCACTGAAAAATTATTGGCCTGCGGGCCTGAAACCGCTCGTTTTCACCTTTCCGTCCCATTAACCGATAAGAAAAACAGGCTTTACATTTTACAGGGCCAGCCATGCCTCCATCCGTGGCTGCCTGCAACCCTTTATCTGAACAGCAAGGAGGCTGAAAATGGTGCAATCCATACCGAATTCAGGGATGAACACACAGACGCCAAGGCCAACCGGACGGACGATTCCCCTGCGCCCCGGTCACACCGGGCAACCAGGCCCTGCAAGCCGGGCATATGTGGACAAGGTGTCCATTAAGGGAGACAAGGCTCCTCCAGCTGTTTACAGCAAGGAGCCGACAGTAGCTGACAAGCCCCCTGGCCTTAACGCAGCTTTAAGGGACTATGTAGTCAGTCTTCTTGAAAAGCAGGGGGTTGCTGTAAAATTCGCCACGGACCAGGAAGGCTCGGAGGCGGATTTAAGGA
>JALVQQ010000274.1 GCA_027025395.1 Deltaproteobacteria bacterium
CGACAGTATAAGGGTGAGGGTCCCCGGCTCCAAGAGCATTACGCAGCGGGCAATGGTTGCCGCCGCGCTTGCTGACGGAGAGACTCTTCTGAAAGGCCCGCTGCACAGTGAAGATACGCGGATGCTGCGCAACGCCTTTGAATGCATGGGCATTTCGATGGAGGATAGGGGGAATGACCTTGCGGTGCGCGGCCAGGGCGGCAGGCTTGACGAGCCGGATGCCGAAATATTCATGGGCAACAACGGCACTGGCATAAGGTTCATGACCGCTGTTGCCGGGCTTGTTCACGGAGTTACGGTGCTGACCGGCACGGAACGCATGGGTGAGCGTCCGGTTCAGCCTCTGCTCGACGCCCTTTCGGCATGGGGGGTCAAGGCTGAAAGCATAAAAAATACCGGATGTCCTCCGGTGCGAATTGAATCAGGCGGGCTTGCCGGCGGAGAGGCGACTCTTGCGGCTGCAAAGAGCAGCCAGTTTCTTTCCGCCATGCTGCTTGTGGCCCCGTATGCCTCAAATCCGGCTGTTGTTACCCTGGATGGTCCCCTTGTCTCCAGGCCCTACGTTGATATAACCCTGCGGGTGATGCATGCCTTTGGCATTGATGCAGAGGAGGAGGGAGAGAGTTTCCGCATCCCGCAGGGCTGTTACAGGCCCCGTGAGTATGATATCGAGGGGGATGCTTCAAGCGCCTCATACTTTCATGCCGCAGCGGCCATAACGGGCGGCAGGGTTACGGTTGAAAACCTGCCGGAAAACGCCATGCAGGGAGACGCCGCCTTTGCCGATATACTGGGCATGATGGGCTGCCTTGTAAACAAGGGGCCGGGCGGGGTTACTGTTCAGGGGCCGCCTGAAGGCGGGCTAAGGGGCCTGGAAATAGATATGGGCAAGTGGCCGGATGTGGTGCCCACCCTTGCGGTGGTGGCTTCATTTGCCAATGGCGTTACCCGTATTACCAATGCAGAACATCTTCGGATAAAGGAAACTGACCGTCTGCATGCCATGGCCACCGAGCTTGGCCGGATCGGGGTGGATATTACCGAGGAAAGGGACGGCCTGGTGATAAGGGGAGGCGGCAGGTACCACGGCGCTGAAATCGAAACCTACGATGATCACCGCATGGCGATGTGTTTTGCCGTTGCCTCTTTAAGGGTGCCGGGCATCAGGGTGCTTGATCCTGACTGTGTGGCCAAATCATTCCCGGAATTCTGGACGGTCTGGAAGGATGTGGCCATGCAGCTTGCCGCCCGGTGAGTTTGCATGGCAATGAAGCTGCTGCTTGTAGGATACAGGGCCACGGGCAAGAGCACCCTGGGCAGGGAGCTTTCCCGCCGTCTTGGAGTGGATTTTGTGGATACGGATGATCTTGTTGAAATCCGTGCGGGCAAGAGCATATCCGAAATTGTTGCGGAGTCCGGCTGGGACGCCTTCAGGGCAATGGAAAGGGCGGTGCTTGACCAGGTTGTCAAGGATGATGGCGATGCGGTGGTGGCATGTGGCGGTGGCGCCGTGCTTTACCAGGAACTGTTTTCCTGTCTGCCGCCTGATTCTGTTTCGGTGTGGCTGAAGGCCCCTGTTGATCTGATTGCTGAAAGAATGGAAGCAGATGCCAGGTCCGCGGCCATGAGGCCGGCGCTGGGCAATGAGTCTTCATTCAGGGATGAGGCTGCCCGGGTCCTCTCCCGGCGTGAGCCACTTTACAGAAAATATTCCAGGTTCAGCATTGATACCTCCCGCAACAGCCTTTCGGAACTTGTCGGGATGTTGGAAAAAATATGGAGACAGGAGTCAAAATGAAGGTAGTGGCATTTAATGGGAGCGCAAGGAAGGGTGGCAATACCGCTCGCCTTCTGGGGATTGTTATGGGCGAGCTTGAAACAGCAGGCATTGAAACAGAGCTGGTGGAGCTGGCCGGGAAAAATATTTCAGGCTGCACGGCATGTTACAGCTGTTTCAAAAACAAGGACAGGCGCTGCGCCGTGGATGACGGCACGGTGAACGAGGCAATTGAAAAGATGCTTGAGGCAGATGGTATTCTGCTCGGCTCGCCTACCTATTTCGCCGATGTTTCCGCCAACATGAAGGCCCTGATAGAGCGTTGCGGCATGGTTGCAAGGGCTAATGACGATATGTTCAGGCGAAAGGTGGGTGCCGGGGTCGTGGCTGTGCGGCGGGCAGGGGCATACCATGTTTTCAGTTCCCTTAACAGTTTTTTTCTTATCGGTCAGATGATAGTTGTCGGGTCATCATACTGGAACATAGGCATTGGCCGGCAGCCCGGCGAGGTGCTTGACGATTCCGAGGGCGTCAGGACCATGAAGGACCTGGGCAACAACATGGCCTGGGTGCTGAAAAAACTGAAGTAGATTTGATGAGCAGGCGCGCCGGGCGTATTTTATTATACCGGCAAGGCTCCAGCATGCGCGGTATCACATGAAAGCTTGAACGAAATGGAGAATTAACCGAGATGTTTGACAAGGTCAACGAGGCGTTGCAGAAGGTTCGCCCCATGCTTCAGCAGGATGGCGGGGATGTGGAACTGGTGGACGTGGATGAGGAAAGCGGTGTGGTGAACGTAAGGCTTACAGGGGCATGCAAGGGGTGTCCCATGAGTCAGATGACACTGAAGGCCGGCATAGAGCGTTATTTGAAGAGCGAGGTGCCGGAGGTAAGCACGGTGGAGAGTGTTGACTGAGATGACATGTTGCCTGGCACATAACGCCCCCCCGGTTCAGAGATGTTTTATTCGTGGTGGTAGGGAGTGCCTGCCCTGATGGTGCAGGCGCGGTAAACCTGCTCTGCCAGTATGAGGCGCGCCATGTCGTGAGTGAAAGTCATAGGGGATAGTGACAGCTGCATGTTGCACCGGGACAGCGCCGTGCTGCTCAGTCCGTAAGGGCCGCCGGTGATAAATGCCAGATCCCTGCGGCCTTCCTCTTCAACCCGGTTGATAAGCTCCGCCAGTCCGGTGCTTGGCAGGAGTTTGCCGTGCTCGTCAAGGGCGATGGCAAAGGCGGCCGCGGGCAGGGCCTTTATGAGTGAGGCGCTTTCCTTTTCAACCGTCTTTTCCGTTCTCCTGCCCCTGCCTTTCACAGCCTTTGTCTCCACAACTTTGAGAGTATGATAATTTTTTATTCTGTTCAGGTAGTTGTTGATACCCTCTGAAAGCCATGCCTCTTTTGCCGGGCCTGGCCAGATAAAGGTCATGCGCAACATGTTCATGTCTCCTGGCGGCTCTGGTTAAGTTGTCGAAAAGGGCTGCCGGCCGTATCCATAATGCCAGGTCAGGGCCTGGTTGCAAAGCCTGAAATGCGTCCGTTTTTACTCTTTCTTTTATATTCTTAAGTTACTTGAGGGTTAAAGTATAATTCACTATGGAAAAACAAGAAAAACAGCAGAAACTGAGTGCCTTGCCAAAGGTTGATCTCCTTGTGGAGCATGTGGAACGTCTGTGGTCCGGAAGCAGTCCGAGGAATGTTATCGCCGATGCCTGCCGCATGGCTGTTGACCATGCAAGGAGTCAGGTGCTTGCCGGCACGGGCGGAGCCGCGGATTTTGAAACGGTTGCCCAGGTGGCTCTTCACTATCTGGAGCGCAAGGAGCGCCCGTCACTGACCCCGGTTATAAATGCCACCGGTGTGATTGTTCATACAAATCTTGGCCGGTCTCCCCTGCCGGAACGTGTAATGCCCGCCCTTGAAGCAGTGGCATGCGGCTATTCCAACCTCGAATATAATCTTGAAGCCGGCCGGCGCGGAAGCCGTTACAGTCACGTCGAAGCGATTCTATGTGAGCTTACCGGCGCGGAAGCCGCCCTGGTGGTCAACAACAACGCCGCTGCCGTGCTGATATGCCTGGAGACCCTGGCCAGGGGCAGGGAGGTGGTGGTATCCAGGGGGGAGCTTGTTGAAATAGGCGGATCGTTCCGTATCCCTGATGTAATGGCGAGAAGCGGGGCAATCCTGAGGGAGGTTGGGGCGACAAACAGGACACATCTCCGGGATTACGAGAAGGCCATTAACGAAAACACAGCCCTGCTCATGAAGGTTCACCAGAGCAACTTTTCCGTGGTCGGATTTACCAGTTCGGTTCCAATGAGTGAACTTTCATCCCTTGCCGCAAGCCGCGGGTTGCATGTCTTTGAAGATCTTGGCAGCGGCACGCTGGTTGATTTTTCCCGTTATGGCCTGAGCCATGAACCTACGGTGCAGGAATCCCTTGCCGCCGGCGCCGACCTTGTTTCATTCAGCGGGGACAAGCTCCTTGGCGGGCCCCAGGCGGGAATGATCGTGGGAAAAAGGGAAATGGTTGACCGGATCAAGACAAATCCGCTTAACAGGGCCGTGCGGATAGACAAGCTTACACTGGTGGCCCTTGAGCAGATACTCCGTCTGTACCGTGATCCAAAATCAGCTGTTGGCGAGATACCCGTGCTGTCAATGATGACATCGCCTTTTGAAGCTGAAAAGCGCCGCGCCAGGCGTCTTGCCGCGCGGTTGAGAAAACTGTCGCCCCCGGGAATAGACGTATCCGTATGCGGAACCGTCGCCAGGGCTGGAGGGGGGGCGTTGCCGCTTCTGGAGATAGAGTCCGCCGGGGTCGCGGTAGGGCCTGATGCAGGGAATCCGGCACCGGGATTTTCGGCCGCAAGGCTGGAAGAGATGCTGAGGGGAGGTGATCCCCCACTGATTGCAAGATTGGAGCGTGACCGCCTGATCCTTGATGTACGGACCATGCGTGACAGCGAATTTGCCGTGGCCGCCGGCGCCGTGGCCTCGGCCCTGGCCAAAATTTCCGGGCAGGAGCGGACATGACAGGAATAAGCGCCCTTGATTTCCGGGTGTTGGGGCCTGCAACCCTTCAGGCCTTGCGGGCTGTTTTGGCCTTTGAAAAGGGGATTTGCTGGATAGGCTGCGGGGGGAATGAGAGCTTTCCCCCGGTTGGCATGTCTTCAAGGCAGAAAGAAAGGGCCCGGACGGCTTTTGCAGCCGGAAGGCCGTTCTGGGACCTTGTTGGGACCACTGTCATAGTGCCGCTGTCATTATCTGGCCGTAACGGGGTCAGGAGACCCGATGCTGCCTTTGTGCTTGAGGGAGTAAGAAAGAATCTTCATCCCGAAGAGCCTGGCAACTGGCTGCCCCTGCTCGGATCATGGCTTGCCGCAAAACTTGAGTCCCTGAAACATGAGTATCTTCGCGGGAGGGACGGGCGGTTGCCCCCATATCTTTCCGCTGCTGTCCGGGCCATTGGCGGCAGCGCAGATATCTACGCCCTTCATGTCAGGGGAACGCGTCTGTGCGGCGAGGCCTCGCGGCAGGACCTGCGGGCCGTGCTTGAAAGTCGTCTGTCAGCAGACAGGGGCGTGCGTGTTGCAGAAGCAGGGCATGGTTATTACAGGGGCCGCCTTTCATCTGCCTGGTTTCTGATTGATGCGGATGACAATATCCAGGTCCGCGAGCTTCTGTCCAGGTTCCCGTTGCCGCTTCTGCTGCGTCCTTTTGGTGTACGGGAAATATATCTTCACTCCTTTCCGGCCGGGGAAACAGACCGTGAAGACCTGACAAGGCGCGCCGACGAGCTTGAAAATGCCGCAAGGTCCCTTGGGTTTCCGGTGTTTTCAACGGGCGTGCTCGACTCACTTGAGGAGCGTTTCGGATGTGACGGGCTCGCCGCCGTATTCGGCCGTGCCCGGGCAGGATGTCCGGGAGGGGCCATTGCCGCCGCCTTTGCGGTTATTCCCGGGAGTGTTGAAATTGCCGGAGAGCAAGGGCCGTTCCACTGCTGTTCCGTATCAGGCCCATGCGTGATGTTTCTGCGCAGGGTGCCGGCCTCTTCGAGGAACAGATTTTCACTGAGGCGGTGGGGAGACGAGATCAGGGAGTTCGTCTTGTCCGTGGCGCAGCCCAGGGGGGGGCGCAAGGAAAGCGGCCTGAAACATAAACTCCATGTAGGTGTTGCCGCCTCGTGGCAGCCGGGGCTCAAGGGCGCACTGGCGCCTGGTGCCGCATTCTGGGCGTGGGTTCACGCTTACATGCTTGGGAAAGGTGAAAATGTAGTTTTTGATGCTGTAACATGGCAGTTGCTCGGTGATGAGCTGATGGTGTATGGGGCCATTCAGGCGGCAGGCAGGGCATACCGCAACGGACTTAAAATTGATGCCCGCAGCGCCGCGATCTGGAACAGTCTCGGCGTGTGCCTCGCCAGGCTGGGGAGGAAAAGAGAGGCCGAAAGGGCATTTGAAGCCGCGTGTTCATCAGATCCCTCGGACTTCATGGGTTTCTACAATCTGTGCGGAATCCGGCAGAGCCTTGGCAGGCTGAAGGATGCCGAAAAGGCATGCCGTCAGGCATTGGACCTGTGTCCTGGCGAATCCTCTGCAATGGTGAGGCTTGGCCAGCTTCTTGTTGAGTCCGGCAGGTACGAGGAGGCCATTGAGCTGCTTGAAAGCGCAACTGCCGGTTCCAGCGCCGAACTGCCTGTTGCGTGGAGGCTGCTGGGCACGGCTTTTTACAATACGGGGCGGTGGAGCGAGGCGAAACAGGCATTTGAAAGGGTGCTCAAGGCGATGAAGGATGATACTTCATCACTCCTGCATCTTGCCGCAGGTTATGCGGAGCATGAAGGAGACAAGGAAACAGCCAGGCGCCTTGCCGGGGCAATAATGCGAAAAGGCCATGTTTCACCTGAACTGGGACGGCTTTATGCCCATTTAACACGCCTGCTCGCTGAAAGTTCCCTTGACAAAGAAAAGGCTGACGGTTAAACAGGATTCAACCTGCCAGTTGCAGTCCACAAAGAACATGGCGGGTTCTTTCTTGACAGGAACCGGAGGGGTTGCGGCAAACATCCCGGTCTAGCCTGCAAAAGCCGGTTTTCAGGAAACAGTCGTACATAAAACAATCAATGTACATTCACATTACAGGAGATTTGCGATGAAAGAAGTCAGACTTCATGGCCGTGGCGGTCAGGGCGGTGTTACCTCAGCCGAGCTGGTAGCCATTGCGGCCATTGACGAGGGAAAGTATGCACAGGCCTTCCCGAGCTTCGGCCCGGAACGCCGGGGCGCGCCTGTTGCTGCATTCATCAGGGTCAGTGACGAAAAGATAAGGACCAGGGAGAAGGTTTACACTCCTGATATAGTTCTTGTCCTGGACCCAGCGCTTCCAAGCCTGGTAGATGTTGCTGCCGGACTCAGGGATGACGGCATTGTCATTCTCAACACCCATTTGACAGAGGCCGAGGTCAGAAAGGAGTTCGGACTCAAGTGCAAGCTGGCCATGGTTGACGCCACGAAGATTGCCATTGAGGTCCTCGGACTTCCCATTACCAATACAACCATGCTTGGAGCACTGCTCAAGGCGACAGGCATTGTGAGCCAGTCACACCTGGAGGAGGCTCTGGACAGGAGATTCGGCCGTATTGCAGAGAAGAACAAGAAGGCTCTGCAGAGGGCATTTGACGAAACTGTAGTTGCTGCATAGAACTAACAGAATCATAAAAGGAGCAAGACAATGGCCGTAAACGACGCCATAGTAGGTTGGAAGACCATAACCTGGGGGTGTCATGTGCTGGAGCCCGGCAACTCCGCTGAGTTCAGGACCGGAGACTGGCGTTCCCAGAGGCCCGTGGTGGACAAGGAAAAGTGTATCAAGTGCGGAATGTGCTGGATCTTCTGTCCCGACATGGCCTATTCCCAGGATGATGAAGGATATTACGAGGCAGACATGGAATATTGCAAGGGTTGTGGCATATGTGCCCACGAGTGCCCCAAGGATGCCATAACAATGGTAGCGGAGGAGGGGTAATCATGGCCAGACGAGTTGGAGTAGAAGTATCCATAGCTATCGCTGAGGCGGTGAAGCTGGCAAAGGCGGAGGTTATTCCAGCCTACCCGATCACGCCGCAGACACATATTGTAGAGCATCTTTCCGAGATAGTCGCCAACGGAGAGCTTGATGCGGAGTTTATTCCTGTTGAGTCAGAGCACGCTGCAATGAGTGCATGCTGCGGTTCATCAGCGGCGGGTGCGAGGACCTTTACCTCTTCAAGTTCCCAGGGCCTTTCACTCATGAGCGAGGTCCTCTACATACCTCCGGCAATGAGGCTTCCCATTGTCAATGTGGTGGCCAACAGGGCGATGTCAGCGCCAATCAGCATCTGGAACGACCATCAGGATATAATGGTTCAGCGCGATACCGGCTGGATACAGACATTTGCCGAGAACGGCCAGGAGGCAGTTGATCTTACCCTGCATGCCTTCAGGGTTGCCGAGGATCGGAGGGTATCCCTGCCCATTATTGTAAATATCGACGGTTTTACCCTGAGTCACGTTATAGAGCCCATTGAGCTGCCTGACCAGGAGGCGGTAGATGCATATATTCCGCCTTTCAAGCCCAGGTACAAACTTGATCCCAGAAAGCCTATTTCCATGGGGCCGGTGGGAATCCCAGAGGTTTACACAGAGGCAAAGGTAGCCCAGGACAACATTATCAAGAACTCCAAAAAGGTTATTGTCAAGGCGTGGAAGGAGTTTGCCGAGCAGTTCGGACGCGAGTATAATCCTGTTGAGACCTACAGGACCGATGATGCAGAGATCATGCTTGTCACAATGGGCAGCATTTCAGAGACTGCAATGACTGCCGTTGACAAGATGCGTGATGCCGGCCAGAAGGTCGGTCTTGTCAGGATCCGTCTCTGGAGGCCCTTCCCCGGTCCCGAGTTCCGCAAGGCCGCAGGCAAGGCAAAGGTGCTTGCCGTAATAGACCGTACCCTGCCGCCCGGGGCCCTGTGCGGCCCGGTTGGGGCTGAACTCAGAAGCCTGTTCTACAAGATTCCCGGCTCTCCCAAGATCTTCAGCTTCGTTGCCGGACTTGGCGGACGAGATGTAACCGTTGCCCGTTTCGAGGAGATCGTGGAAAAGGCCAAGAAATATGCCAAGAAACGTCCGAAAGAACTGTATGAAGTGATTGGAGTGCGCGAAAAATGATACCAGAATTCGAAAAATTCAAAGGCTTTAAAGCTAAAAGTATTCCCAAGGATGAGCCTCTTGCTCCGGGCCACCGCGCCTGTCAGGGCTGTGGCGAGGTCCTTGCCCTCCGCATGGTAATGAAGGCGCTGGGAAAGGATGTCATAGTTTGCAGCGCCACTGGCTGCATGGAGATCATCACCACTCCGTATCCCCATACCGCCTGGCGTGTGCCGTGGATTCATATCGCATTCGAGAAT
>JALVQQ010000275.1 GCA_027025395.1 Deltaproteobacteria bacterium
TAACGGTCATCGGCCGCTCAAAATATCCGGAGCTTGAGGCGCAGGGAGTACGTTGTCTTCAAGGTGATATCAGCGACCAAAATTTTATGGATCATGCCTTGCAGGGCGCTGATCTCGTCTTTCATGTGGCGGCAAAGGCTGGAATTTGGGGGCCCTGGAAAGAGTATGATAAAACAAACATCAGAGGAACGGCGGCCTGCATACAGGCATGCCGGAAAAACAGCGTGCCTGCCCTGGTCCATACCTCGACCCCGTCCGTGGTATTCGGCAACAGAACCCTTGAGGGCGTTGATGAAAAAACACCCTATGCCCGAAAACCGCTGTGCCATTACGTGACCAGTAAGATCATGGCTGAGCGACTTATGCTCGAGGCCGATTCGAGAAGGTTGCGGACGACGGCCATCAGGCCCCATCTTGTCTGGGGGCCAGGAGATCCCCATCTTATTCCCCGTTTACTTGAACGGGGCAGGGCAGGCAAACTGAAGATAGTCGGCAGGGGCCGCAATCGGGTTGATATCTGCTATATAGATAATGTGGTTCAGGCGCATTTGCTGGCGGCTGATAATCTTCTGGGCAAGGGGGATGCAGGTGGACGGGCCTTTTTTATCGGACAGGAGGAACCAGTTTTTCTGTGGAATTGGATCAACGGGCTGTTTGCCGATCTTGGTATTGAACAGGTGCAAAAAAGGGTTCCCTTCCAAGTGGCGTTTGCACTTGGTAGCGTATTGGAATTGGTTTACTCGGGTCTGAGAAGGACTGTGGAGCCGCCTATGACGAGGTTTGTTGCTCTGCAGCTTGCAAAATCACATTGGTTTTCTCATACTGCCGCCCAAGAGCTGTTAGGATACACACCTGAGGTCTCCATTGAAGAGGGAATGAAACAACTTGTGCAGTGGATTCGTGGAGCTTCTCAAGGGTAAGCTTTTCTTTTAATTTTCTTGTTGATCTCATCAATATTTTTGAAGCGGTTGAAAAATGCGGGATTCCCGCAGGAATAGCGGGATGGCGCCGGCGGGCGGTATCGATTTTGTTCGTTGTTTTCCTGAAAAAAGATTTGACAGTATGTCCTTTTTTAAGTAGTTATCCCCACACGTGAGCTGAACCACCATTCACTTTCCATTGTGGAAACCACCTTTTTTCAGAGTCATCAGGAGTAGTTGCTATGATCACCTTAGATATCACATTGTTTATTCATATCATTAATATGATTGTAATGATGGTTATTCTCAATGCTATTCTCTATAAGCCGGTGCTTGGTATTCTTGAAAAGCGGCGGGAAAAATTTGACACGCTCGCACAGGATGTTGAGCAGTTTGAAGAGAACGCAAGGCATCGACAGGCAGAGGTGGATAAAAAGATGCATGAGGCGAGTATGAAGGCAAAAAAGGCTCTTGATGGTGCTCGAAGTGAGGCGCAGGCCGCAGGAGCGGAAAAGCTGGCTGCCATCCGCAAAGAGGCGGAAGGCGAAAAAGAGAAGCAGCTTGCCGACTTGCGCACCCAGATCGAGAAGGCCAGGAAGGAGCTTGGGGATAATGTGGCTGGGTTCGCCCAGGAAATGGCTGGAAAGATACTTGGAAGGAGTCTGGAAGCATGAGAGCTCGAATCGTAAAAATTATTTTGCCGGGACTGATGGTCGCGGCCTTGTGTGCAGCGCCGTTGGTATTCGGCGCAGGGCATGGGGCGGCTGCTGCAGGTGTAGATGATCAGGCTCTGCACGGCATAGAAGCCGCCCATGAAGCTAATGTGGCGGCGGCGGAAGCCAAGCATGGGGAAACTGCTGCGGCAGCTCATGAGGAAAAGCTAGCCCGCGAGCATGGCGCTCAGGTTGAAGCCGGTACGCAGGAAGTCGAAGCAGGTTTGGCCGGTGGCGAGGGGCATGGAGCCGCTGCGCATGAAGCCGTTGCTGGTGAGCATGGACAGGGTGAGCATCATCCGATGATCACTGCTGCCAAGCTCAAGGATCTCTTCTGGCGGACGGCTAACTTTCTGGCCCTGGTTGTTATTCTGGTTAAGTTTCTGGCTAAGCCGATAGGTTCCGGTTTGACGGGACGGCGCCGACAGATAAAGGCCGAGCTGGAAGAGTTGCAGGTAAAGCGTGATGAAGCCGAGCGCTCCTATAAAGAGTTTGAGGCGCGTCTTGCCGGTATGGAAAAGGAAATGGAGACCGTTGTCGAAAAAGCCGTTGCCCTTGCTGAAGTTGAGAAGGTGCGGATTATAGAAGAAGCTGAGCAGGCGGCTGAAGATATCAAGCGTCAGGCTGAGGCGGCTGTACGGGCTGAGCTGGTTGATGCAAAGCGTAAGTTACGCGATGAGGTTGCCGAACAGGCAGCCGCTATGGCTGAAGAGTTGATCGTTAAAAATCTGACCCCTGCGGATCAGGTAACGATTACTGAACAGTATCTTGAAAGAGTAGGTGCGGTACAGTGAGACAGACAATCTTAGCACGACGATATGCCAAGGCTCTTTTCTCTCTCGGTAAAGAGGATGGGAAAAATGAAAGTTACAGTGAGGTGTTAAATGCTATTGCCGAACTCTACAAAGATGAATCCGTAGAGAATGCATTAGTTAACCCGCTGTATCCGGTCGAAGCACGGCAAAAGGTTATGGCCAAAATCAGTGAGTTGGCAAAGGCCGATGCAATCATGACCAGGTTTCTTGATCTGTTGATTGAGAAAAAGAGGGCGGACATTCTGCCTGATATTGCCGTTGAAATGCGGGTCATGGTTGATCAGGAACAGAATATCAGTCATGGTTCGGTGGTTTCGGCCATCAAGCTGGACGATGCCCTGAAGGGAAAGATCCAGCAGGCCCTGGAGAAAATCACGGGGAATAAGGTTATACTTGAGACCAGTGTTGATCCATCCATTATTGGAGGGGTTATAGCCAAAGTTGGCGACTTGGTGCTTGATGGAAGTATAAAAACACAACTTAATGGATTAAAAGAATCTATCAAGGGGAGAGAATAATCAAATGCAGATTAAAGCCGAAGAAATCAGTCAGATTATAAAGGATCAAATAGCTGGCTACGAAAGTGATGTAGACCTGAAGGAAACAGGAACGGTTC
>JALVQQ010000276.1 GCA_027025395.1 Deltaproteobacteria bacterium
GTATTTTCTGGTTGATTCTGCCGCGGCATGCCGCCTTTACCATGCGGTCCCTTATATCTGCCAATCTTGCCTCGGTTTCTTCACCAATATCTGTACAGGCCTGTTGCCGCAGTTTTTCAAGTATTGCACGGCGCTCGTTCTGCAGTGGCAAAATGGCGTGAATAACGGGGTGTAGCGGGTTGTTTCTGGCTATGGCTGCATGGTTTTCGTGGATGTCAGAACCGGTGCCGCCGTCCAGCTCGTTACTGCAAAAACAGCCTGAAAATTCCTGGATCAGCTCGTTGACCACAAGGTGAATCGATAAGGCGTTACGGCACATTTCCCGTTCCGCCTCTTCCAGTTCCTTGGCCTTTTCAGCTTCTTCCGAACGGTTGTAAAGGGTGTTGCGGCCCATCTCCTTTAGATAGAGCCTCATGGGATCCATACCCGCGGAGTCCAGTTCATCAGCGGTTTCCTGGGATTCTGTTTCGGATGCCCTTTTCTTTATTATTTCATATGGAACATTTGCGAGACGAAAAGGATTTCCATGGCTTTCAATTAAAGACGACTTTCCCATGTTTACCTCTGAAAATTCCATGACCTCATTTGAACCAGTCCTGGCAAACTGCCCTGCCGCCGGGCCAGGGCGACCCGCCGGCATGGAGGGAAGTGAATGGCAGTGCTTCAGGGGCTGAGTCCGCCTGGGATGAAAATGCTTGAGGTTTAAAGAAGGTGCTGAAACTTCTTCAGGAGATTTTCCGCCCCCTGCGTACCACCTTCTGCCTTGAGCTCTTCCAATACCTGCAAACGCAATGCCTTTTTTTTTCTTGATTCGCAGTATGACTTGAGGCAGGTGCAGAGTTCACGGGGATTTTCGCCTGGAGGGAAGGCTGCCGACAGTCTCATTGCCAGGGCTCTGAGGGAGGGAAGATTCTCGAGGGCCTCTGACAGAGACGCCATATCAATGCGCGAAGTCTGCCTGTAGAGATTAAGCATGGCATTCCAGAGTGACTGCATGTGAGCATTTTCCAGCCAGAGCTCCATGCCGCAGTCGGCAAACTCCTCCATGAAGGCCGGGTGAGCCAGCAGAAAACCCAGCAGCTTGGCGTCGGCACTGTTGATGTTCGGGGCATCATGGGCAGCCTCGGCAGGGGATTCTTGCTGATTTCCATCTGAATTTTTGTTTCGCCTGGCCCGGCCCGGCCTGTGTCTTGTAATGCGTTCCCACAGGCTGTCTTCCCGCACCCCGGTCTTCTGGGCAATGCGGGACGCCAGCAGTGACTTTTTAACACTGTCTTCAATATCCGCAATCAGGGAAAGCGCGTCTTCCACTGTCCTGTACTTGCCCTCCGGGTCTGTACCATACAAGGCGATCCCCCTGTCGATTACAAAGTCCAGGCCCGAGGGGAGGTTTTGTATCTCCTTTTCCCATGCATCCTTTCCTTCCCGCCTTATGAAGGTGTCGGGATCATCATCCGGGGGCAGGGAGAAGACCTTTACATTCAGACCCCGGCCATAAAAGAGCGGCAGGGCGCGTACGGCAGCTTTCTGGCCTGCTGCGTCGCCGTCAAAAACCACTACCCAATCGTTGCATACACGCTTCAAAAAATTGACATGTTGTTCTGTCAGCGCGGTTCCAAGGGTGGCGGCTACGTTCCCTACGCCTGCCTGTACAAGGGCCAGCAAATCCATATAACCCTCTACAACAATACCAAAGCCCGCCTTCCTTATGACACTTTTGTTCTGGTAAAGTCCGTAAAGAACCCTTCTCTTGTTATAGACCGGTGTTTCCGGGGAGTTGATATATTTGGGCTGTTCATGTGAGTCCCGCCCTGGAAGGATGCGTCCGCCAAATGCCACTGTCCTGCCCTCCCAGTCGCGGATAGGGAACATTATTCTTCCCCTGAAACGGTCATAGTGACCTTTCCCCCCCCTTCTGGCCAGGGCCAGCCCTGCCTTTTCCGCAAGCGCGGCTGGAATATTTTTCTTTTGCAGGTGGTTTAAAAGGCTGTCCCAGCCCTCCATGGCCCAGCCCAGGCGGAAACGTTCTATCAGCTCCTGCGTCATGCCGCGGTCTGCAAGGTAGTCCCTGGCCGGCTGGGCAGTTCTGAGATCAAGCAGATTTGCGTGGAAAAAGTCGGCAGCCTCTTCATTTATCCTGATGAGTTCTTCATCAAGTGCGAGCTTTTTTTTACGGGCAGCGGAAACTGGACGTTCAGGAATGGTAATGCCATAGCGCCCCGCAAGGGCTTTTACCGCCTCTACAAAGCTCAGGCCCTGCATCTTCATCAAAAACTTGATGGCGTTGCCGCCTTCTCCGCATCCGAAGCAGTAAAAGATCTGCTTGTCTTCGTTTACGGAAAAGGAAGGGTCCTTGTCGGGATGGAAGGGGCACAGTCCCACCCAGTTTCTGCCCCTTTTTTTAAGCGGTACATATTCACTTACCACCTGGCGGATGTTTGCCGCGTCCTTGACGGCCTGAAGGACATCTTCGGGTATGTGCATTTATTCAGGAGTGAGCAAGGAGTTTTTTCAGGCTTTCCGGCAGTTTCATCAGCTTGCCGGATCTGTCAACAGCCGCATGAACAGTAAAACCCTGAACGGCCAGCTTCCCCGTGTCTGAATGAACTATGCGGTAATCAAACCTGATGGATACCCTGGTTATTTTGGTTACTGCGGTCTGGATCTCAAGGAGTTCGTCATAGAGGGCCGAAGACTTGTAACGGCAGTATGTCTCGGTCACAGGCAAAATTATGCCCTGCTTTTCAAGCTCGCTGTAGGATGTGCCGCAGATATTCCTTAGATATTCCGTGCGGCCGGCCTCAAAGAGCCTCATGTAGGCGCCGTAATACACTACCCCGGCCTTGTCCGTGTCCCCGTAAAGTACCCTGTAGGGCAGGGAGTGCACCGGCTTTCCCAGTTCAACAATCATTTTCCTGCAGCGTTCAGCTGTTTCTTCTTCTTCGGGTCAAGCTCAACATACCGGGGCTCAACGCCTATAAGCCTGGCCATGATGGTATGGCCGTCAATTATAAGAATGGGGCTCTCCTTTGCCGCCCTTTCGTTCCACGCCGCATCCGGGTTGTCCTGCGGATCCATACTGTCATAGATGACAAAGGGCACCGGGCCGGCCGAGTGTGTGCGCAGGCTTACAGGTGTATAGTGGTCAGTGGCCACCAGAATGCGGTACGCGCCTCCCATCTCGCGGAGTCCGTCTGTTACAGGCCCTACAACCTCCCTGTCGAACCTTTCGATAGCCTTGACCTTTTCCCTGACACTGCCCATGTGGCCAGCCTCGTCCGGAGCCTCCACATGTACCACCACAATGTCCTTGGTGGCAAGCTCACGAAGAGCCGCCTCGGCCTTGCCTCTGTAGTTGGTGTCAAGGTATCCTGTGGCGCCCGGGACATCCACGATTTCAAGCCCCGCCCATACGCCAAGTCCCCGGATAAGGTCAACGGCGGCCACTACAGAGCCCTTAATGTCCCACTGCTGCTCCAGGGTGGCTACAACAGGCCTTCGGCCCTGGCCCCATGGCCACAGGGCATTGGCAACATTCATGCCCTGTTTTCTTCTGTTTTCGTTTATGGGATGGCGATGGAAAAATGTTATGGCCTTGGTAAGTATTTCATACAGCAGGGGCTCATCTTCGTATATGTGCCACGCCTCGGTGACATCCTTGCCTGTATAGTCATGGGGCGGCACCGTGGCAAGCCCTTCCGGGCCACCACGCCAGAGCAGCAGGTGGCGGTAGCTTATGCCGGGGACAAGTTCAAATGAACGGCTGGCGACCAGCGGGGCCAGGTCGTCTATCATTTTCCTGGCCTCTTCGTTGCTTATGTGTCCGGCGCTGTAGTCTTCCATGTACACCCGCCCTTCCCGGAAAGAAAGCGTAACCAGGTTGCATCTGAAGGCCACGTCCTCGGGATTCATCCTTACACCCATTGCGGCGGCCTCCAGCGGGCCGCGGCCCGTATAGTATTTTGCCGGGTCATATCCCAGCAGCGCCATGTTTGCCACGTCGCTTCCAGGAGGATAGCCCTTGGGAATAGTGCGAACCCGGCCAAATTCCCCCATTTTGGCCAATCTGTCCATGGCAGGAGTGCGCGCTGCCTCCAGGGGAGTCTTGCCGTCCAGTTCATCACAGGGGAGATCGGCCATTCCATCTCCTATGAGGATGACATACTTTGAACATGGCAGTTCCATTTTTTCCGGTGCGGGTTCGTTGGTCTCTTGATGATTCTGCTGTTTTTCAGTACTCATGGCGTCTCTTTGTTTGTTCAAATATTTTCCCGGCAAGCGGGTTGCCTGCAATCACCGTCCAGGCCTGCTGATGGAACCGGCCCCGCCGGTTCCCGGCTCGCGCGTTCCGGCGCCCCGGGCATCAAAGGGTATCGAGCTCTTCTATGCGGATAATCATGGTGGGCGACAACACTATTTCCATGCTGTCAATTTCCTTGAGTGCCTTTCTAACATCCGACTCCGCAGCCTCATGGGTCAGCATTACGATTGGCACCGGGCCGTCCTGGCTGTCACGGCCCTTCTGAACGCATGAGTTTATGCTGATATTGAAATCCCCAAGCACTCCGGCAATCCTGGCAAGAACACCGGGCTGGTCCTTTACGGAAAACCTGAAGTAGTAACAGCCTGTAAGGTCCTCCATTGGCATTAAGCGCGGTTCCCGCAGCCTGTCAAAAGCTATTCCAAGGGACGGGACCCTGCCGGTGGCTCCAAGCGTTATGTTCCGTGCAATATCCACTACGTCCGCAACCACCGCGCTTCCGGTGGGCATCTGACCTGCCCCCATACCGTAAAGCATTATCTTTCCAACCGAATCGCCCACGATGTAACAGGCATTATAGGCGCCGCTCACCTGTGCCAGCAGGTGTGAATCCGGGATCATTGTGGGATGAATGCGCAGATCAAGCCCCTTCTCCCTCTTTCTCCCAATGGCCAGCAGTTTTATGTGATAGCCGAATTCCCGGGCGAATGCGATGTCCAGTGGGGATATCCTTGATATGCCCTCGGTATAGATGTCATCAAGTCCTATCTGGCTGCCAAATGCAAGGGTTGACATTATTGCAAGTTTGTGGGCCGTATCCACACCCTCGATATCATAGGTGGGGTCAGCCTCGGCGTATCCCTTCTCCTGGGCCTGGGCCAGAACCCGTTCAAAGGGAATTCCCTCCCGGGTCATGCGTGTAAGTATGTAGTTGGCCGTGCCGTTCAGTATGCCGAGGACAGTTGATATGTTGTTTGCCACCAGGCCTTCCCGCACGGCCTTGATGACCGGTATCCCTCCTGCAACACTTGCTTCAAACCCAACTTCCACGCCGTTTTCATGGGCGGTTCGGAAGATTTCCTCGCCATGCACGGCCAGGAGGGCCTTGTTTGCGGTAACCACATGCTTTCCGCGTCTGATGGCGTCAAGGACAAATGTTCTTGCAGGTTCAAGACCGCCTATAAGTTCTATGAATATATGGACCTCCTGGTCATTCATGACCCTTTCAAGGTCATCGGTCAATATCCCTTCAGGAACGGAAAAACCGCGATCCGTGGTAAGGTCCCTGTCACATATCCATTTGAGGTGAATGGGGCAGCCCGCTCTTTTTTCAAGCAGGGCCTTCTGCTCAAGAAGTATCCTGGCTGTTCCGCTGCCCACGGTGCCGAAGCCCAGCAACGCAATGTTGATCTGTTTCATAAGTCCGTGCCCTGATCCTTTGAATTTGAATATACTTTCCCTGCACGCCTGTCAGGCATTGTCTGAGGCGTAACAGCGCCACTTTATTCCATGTTTGACAGATCTGCCATAATAAATTCCAAATGACGAGCCGTAAAGGTTGACAGATGAACACGGCCCGGCCTGCTGTGTCACTCAAACGGGTCGCGAAACGCAAACAGCGCGGGCCATGTCTTGACCTGCGCTCTGAACCGGATTTCAGGCGGTGACGCTCAAGAAAAGAACAGGCCCTGCCGATTTATTTAACATGTTGGAGTGCTCCGTTTGTCCCAGAAATAATGGCGTGAGGGTTCTGCTTTATGCAGCGGTCTGGCTTGTATTCATTACTTTTCTCCACTCATGGTTTGGCTCCGGGCATGTCATAACCGAACCTGGTAAGAGATCGGCGCTGAAGGTGGGATTCCTGCCTATAACCTGCCACCTTCTCTGTCCGGTAGCGCATGCAAGGCTTCAAGGAAGCCCTGATGAATTTGAGGTGGTCAAGTTTACTTCCTGGCCCGACATGATTGATGCGGTGCGTGGAGGTGAGATAGACATGACGTTCATTCTGGCGCCCATAGCAATAACCCTGAGGGAGCAGGGGGTTCCTGTAAAGATCGTTCTGCTTGGCCACAGGGATGGCACGGCCCTGGTCGTAGGCAAGGCGTCAGGCATTGAATCAATCGCCGGGCTTGAGGGGAAGCGGGTTGCCATTCCCATAAGGTTCAGTACGCAGAACATGGAGCTTCTGACCCTGTGCCGCCAGGCCCATGTTGATGTCAGGACCATGAGCATATTCGAGCTGCCGCCGCCTGATATGCCGTCAGCGCTTGCGTCGGGTGGCATTGACGCATATATAGTCGGAGAGCCTTACGCCGCTCAGGCGGAGCTGGAGGGTTGCGGAAGGGTGCTTGCCCAGATGAGGGATGTGGCGCCTGGCTTTATTTCAAGCGTGCTTATTGTCCGCGAGTCTGTAATGCATGAGCAGCGCGCCAGGGTTGTAAGGCTGATACGGAATTTTGCAGCACAGGCACCCTGGATCGAGAGTCATAGAAAAGAGGCCGCTGACATCGGGGCAGAGGCATACGGACTGCCTCCTTCCCTAATAGAATATGTGCTGCTTTCCAGCAGTGACAGAGTATCGTACAGGGATATAATTCCAAAGCCCGGCGAGCTCGGGAAAATAGCCTCGGATATGGTGAAGCTCGGACTGCTGCCGCATGTACCTTCAGATAACGAACTGGTTGATCTGTCATGGCGCCAAGACGAACACACTCAATAATATCATTTGTGGGGATTATTTTTGTCTGGGAGCTGGCCGTAAGGTTGTTTCATGTCTCTCCATTCAAGTTTCCAGGCCCTGCCCGGGTCGGGTCTGCCCTGTGGCAGATGTGCATGTCAGGTGAGCTGTTTCACCACGTTGTTGCAAGCCTGTACAGGGTGACGTGGGGATACTATCTGGCAGTGGCCGTTGCAGTTCCTCTGGGGTTGCTATTGGGCAGCTGGAGGGGAGCACGCAACATCATGAATCCGCTGATACAGTTTCTGCGGCCCATATCACCGCTGGCCTGGATTCCCGTGGCCCTGATATGGTTCGGAATAGGGGACCGGCCCGCCATTTTTCTGATTTTCCTCTCGGCCTTTTTCCCCATGGTGGTGTTCACCATGAGCGGAGTCCAGGGCGTCAGGCGAACATATCTGAGGGTTGCGGACAACTTCGGGCTTACGGGAATAAGGCGGTATGTCAAGGTGGTGCTTCCTGCATCCATGCCCGAGATAGTGGTCGGGCTTCGGATAACCCTTGGCACGGCGTGGCTTGTGATAGTGGCAGCCGAGATGATAGCTGTCAAATCAGGACTTGGCTACCTTATAGTAGATGCCCGGAATGCGCTGCGCATGGACAGGGTGATTGCCGGAATGATAGTGATAGGAATAATCGGCCTCAGCCTTGACTACCTGATATGCCAGATTGAAGGTATTCCCTATGTCCAGTGGAGCAGGCAGAGACGATGAGCAAGGTAGAAGTCAGGAATCTGAGCAAAAGTTATATTGAGCGGAGGGAAAAGGTACGTTCGCCCCAGAATTGCAGGTGTCAGGAAGAGTGTAGGGTGTTCCATGACCTGAATTTTGCCGTTGAGGCCGGAAGTTTCACATGTTTTCTCGGCCCTTCCGGATGTGGCAAATCAACTCTGCTGCATATAATCGCGGGGTTTGAGAAGCCGGACAGCGGCAAGGTGCTCATAGATGGCAGGGAGGTGACAGGGGCAAGCCCCAAGCATATTTTCGTCTTTCAGGAAGACGGCTTGCTGCCCTGGCTTACTGCCAAACAAAATATTGCGCTGGGCGCAAGGGGAATAAAAGACCCGAAGCAGCGCGAGAAACAGGAGCAGGAATATATAGAGATGGTAGGCCTGAAGGGGTTTGAGGATCATTATCCCCATGAACTTTCGGGCGGCATGAGACGCAGGGCCGAGGTGGCAAGGGCCTTGATCACCAATCCTGATATTCTCTACATGGATGAGCCGTTCGGGGCGCTGGATTTTGTAACAAGGCTCCAGATGCGTGAGGAGATGCTGAATGTCCATTTCATGTTTGATTCAACAATACTCTTTATTACCCACGATATTGACGAGGCCCTGCAGTTGGGAGACCAGATACTGGTCATGTCAGAGCGGCCTTCCCGCATAAAGGCCGATATCGTCCTTGATCATCCCCATCCGAGGGATCTTTCAACCGGGGAGCTGGCGTCTCTGAGAAAGGAGATATACTTTCTCATGGGGCTTCATGCGGAACTGTAGCCGGGTACTTGCTAGAGAGGGAGAGCCTCTGCGGGCCATGGAGCCAATTACCCGGAATGCTGCATCACGGATGGGAAGGGTGGGGCCGCACCGGGACGATTTGGGAAATCACCCCGCTGCTGCCGCAGCCTTTTTGTATCCCTCCACCAGTTCGTCCATCAGCTCCTGCACGGATACGATCCTGTCTACACGCCATACGTTCTGGCCGCAGAAGACAAATCCCGCATCAAGGTTGCCTCGCTGGGCATTTACCAGTGACATGCTGATGCAGTAAGGGGTCTCCGGGTATTGGCAAGTTGCTATGCATTTGTAAACGCACTTGCGTGGTACCTTCTTGCCGGATGCTATCTTTTCCAGGAATTCACCCTTCAACGCCCTGCCTGGCATGCCCACCGGGCTTTTTATGATTGTAATGTCTTCACGGGTGGCCTCAAGATAGGCCTGCTTGAACTTTTCTGATGCATCGCATTCATGGGTGGCGACAAACCGGGTTCCCATCTGGACACCCGCAGCGCCCATCTGGATGAATCTGTAGATATCCTCGCCGGTGAAAATGCCTCCCGCCGCTATTACCGGAATCGGGGCATGATACTCTTCCCTGTAGGGCTTGACTGCCTCTATGACTTCGGGCACGAGGTTTTCGATCTGCATTTCGGGTTTTTCCAGGTCTTCGGCATGGAAGCCAAGATGACCGCCCGCCTTGGGGCCTTC
>JALVQQ010000277.1 GCA_027025395.1 Deltaproteobacteria bacterium
GATTTTAACCACGCTTATCCGTTTATTTTTGGGCTCGGGAGGCAATGAAGTGACACGGACTGTAATTACCTCTGGGAATGACCGTTTCTGCTTATGTCCTCCTGTCAAGGGCTGTTGCATTTGAAGGACCTGGGCCATGGTAATTACCGGAGAATCTGTTGAGGAGATGACTATATATTATGGCTACTACTGTTGTAATCGGTACCCAGTGGGGAGACGAGGGAAAGGGCAAAATTGTAGACCTGCTCACAGGTCATGCTGATGTTATTGTACGTTTTCAGGGTGGCAACAATGCTGGTCACACCCTGGTGGTCGAGGGAAAGAAGTTTATATTTCATCTGATTCCGTCAGGGATACTCTATGGAGACAAGCTTTGCGCCATTGGAAACGGCGTGGTTCTTGACCCAAAGGTGCTTATCGAAGAGATGGATGAGCTTGCGGCAAACGGGCTGAGTGTAACTCCCGAACATTTAAAGATAAGTTACAATACCCATCTTATAATGCCCTATCACAGGGCAATGGATCATGCACGCGAGGCTGCAAAGGCAGAGGGAAAGAAGATCGGAACCACAGGGCGTGGAATCGGCCCCTGTTATGAAGACAAGATAGTACGAAACGGCATCAAGATTGCCGACCTTCTTGATCCCGAGCTTTTCAGAGACAAGCTTGAAGAGAATCTGAAGTACAAGAATTTTCTCTTCAAGGAGCTATTTGGAACTGACACCCTGGATGCGGATGGAATTTACGCCGAGTACCAGAAATATGCAGAGAAACTCGCCCCGTATGCTGCAAATGTTTCGGTACTTATAGATGATGCCCGCAAGGAGGGTAAGAATATCCTGTTTGAGGGTGCCCAGGGAACGCAACTTGATATTGATCACGGTACCTATCCCTTTGTAACCAGCTCCAATACAATAGCAGGCGGCGCCTGCTGCGGTTCAGGAATCGGGCCCAGTAAAATAGATACAACGCTTGGCATCTGCAAGGCATACACCACAAGGGTGGGAGAGGGGCCGTTCCCCACCGAGCTGTTCGATGAAACCGGCGACAAACTGCAGAAACAGGGGGTGGAGTTCGGGGCCACCACCGGCCGGCGCAGGCGCTGCGGCTGGCTTGACGGCGTGGTGCTTCAGGATGCCGTGCGCCTTAACGGCATAGACGGCCTTGTGGTTACAAAGCTCGATGTCTTGAGCGGCCTGGGAGGTTTGAAGATATGCAAGGCATACGATGTGGAGGGCAGAAAATTCAGCTACATGCCGGCCAACATCAGGCAGGCCCAGGCGGCAAGGCCGGTTTACCGGGACATTGAAGGGTGGGAGGATGACCTCTCCGGCGCAAGGTCAATTGAGGACCTGCCGCTGAAGGCAAGAAACTATCTCAGGGCAATGGAAGAGATTGCTGGCGTTCCGATTTCTATTGTCTCTGTGGGGCCTGGCAGGGAGCAGACCCTGCTGCTGAGGAATCCGTTTGAAACCGAGTGACATGGCATAAATGCCGTTAAGGTTCATGCCCTGCCGGTTACGATTTTAACAACGAATACGCCCCGTCTTCTGACGGCGGGGCGTTCATGGCTACTCTCCTTTCCTTTCTCTGATGCGCGCCATCAAATCGGGCAGTTTACGTCCAGATCCTGACAAGACCGGCCAATCCAGTTTCGATTTTTCCCGTGTTGTGCCGCAATGTTCCCAGGACAGGGGAAAATTTCGTATTTCAACACTTGAGAAGCTGGCAGAATTTATACATCCTGACCAGCGTAAGGAGCTTGAGCGGCTTGAACGCGTAACTGACAGGTTCCCCTTTGCCACTACGCCATACTACCTTTCTCTTATAGACTGGAGCAATCCAGGTGATCCCGTGGCAAGGCAGTGTATCCCATCGGAGCTTGAGCTTGACTATTCCCTGCCTGGTTCTTCCGAAGATCCCCTTGCGGAACATGAACACATGCCGGTTCCCGGACTTGTTCACCGCTACAGGGATCGTGTGCTCATCATGGCGACAGGTTTCTGCTATTCATTATGCAGGCACTGCAACAGAAAGAGGAACTGGAACAGGGGGGTCGAGGTTCCTGCGGGAAGCCGCCTCGAATCCATGAGGAACTATGTAAAAAGCCGTCCGTTTATCAGGGAGGTGATCCTGTCAGGGGGAGATCCGCTTACCCTGTCTCCTGACAGGCTGGACCGGCTGCTTCATGCTTTCAGTACCATTGATACCGTAGAAGTGCTCCGTGTAGGCACCCGTGTCCCTGTGGTTTTGCCTCAGGCCCTGACGGCAGAGCTTGCCTCGCTCCTTGCAACGTACAGGCCTCTGTGGGTAAATACCCATTTTAACCATCCGGCCGAGATTACCGATTCCGCCGCGGCGGCATGTGACAGGATGCTGACTTCAGGCCTCCCCGTTTCAAATCATACCGTGCTTCTTAGTGGGGTAAATAACAGTTTTGAGACGCTCAAGGCCCTTTTTACCAGGCTTAACGCCATTATGGTGCGTCCCTATTACCTGTTTCACTGTGACGCTGTCAATGGAACTGACCATTTTCGTACGTCCATACCCCAGGGGATTGCGCTTATGGAGAAACTGTGGGGAGATGTCGGGGGCTTATGCCTGCCGCGCTATGTAGTTGATTTGCCGGATGGTGGCGGCAAGGCCCGGGTAGTTCCCTCCAGCCTTGTTGGCCTCAACGGGGATGTCGCCCTGTTCCGGACATCAGAAGGGCGGGTGATTCGCTATGGCGGAGCGCTCGGCGCATCGGTCGGGCCTGGAGCGTAATTTCATGGGATACCGGCAAGGCCGCCTGGCCCTGCATTGATTGACAGTGTGTTTCCCGAAAGGTAATGTTTTGTCCATGATTCTTGAGAATATTACCATGCCCGAATTTACAGAAGGGCTTGAAAAGACAAGGAGTGTTATCATTCCATTTGGTTCCGTGGAGGAACATGGAAGGCATCTGCCACTTGGCACTGACACAATACATGTATATGAGCTTGCAATGGAGACAGCCCGGCTCTGTAACGTGTTTGTCGCTCCGCCAGTCTGGTATGGCCTGTGCCGCAGCACCAGTC
>JALVQQ010000278.1 GCA_027025395.1 Deltaproteobacteria bacterium
CTTTTCCAGGCGTTGCATTTGGGGAAGTGTCATCCGATGCGGCATTTTCCAGCGTATCAGCGTCAAAATCCACAGCAGCAACCACTTCCACAAAGGATGAAAATGAGCCAGTGCTCCCGTCCCTGGCGCGCTTCCTTGAGGTATTAAGGATGACCGCATCATCGCCCAGCTCGGACTTGACCATTGCCAGCGCATCCGAAACACTGTCTGCCCTGAATCTTCTTATATTCATAATTCCTTACAGGCCTTCAACCTCTGTGCCACATTGCAAGGTTTGACAAATTCTTCGATCATTTTATCACGGCAACTGATTCAAGTTTGACATTGCCGGGAATTTCCGCGTGCGAAAGCACGTTGATGTCCGGCATGAAACGCTCAAGCAGCTTTCTGATGTGACGCCTTACCGCCGGATTGGTGAGAATTACAGGCTGGTAGCCCCTTGCGGACGCCTCTTCCACCGCGGACTGTATTGATTTTATTATGCGCTGCGCCTGGGCGGGGTCAAGCGCCAGGAAACTTCCATGCTCTGTCTGCTGGATGCTGCTGCGCACCGTCTCCTCTATTGAAGGATCAATAGTCAGCACAGCCAGCGCTCCCTCGTCCGTCAGAAGCGGTTTGACAATGGCCCTGCCGAGTTTTTGCCTTACATACTCGGTAAGAATGTCCGGATCCCGCGTTACAGGGGCGTAATCCGCAAGAGTTTCAGTGATTGTAAGCAGGTCCCGTATGGAAATCTTCTCTCTCAGCAGATTCTGCAGCACCTTCTGAATTACTCCGAGAGAGAGATTTTCCGTCACCTCTTCCACCGCCTTGGGGCTTGTTCTGGAAAGTGCGTCCAGCAGCTTCTGCACCTCCTGCCTGCCTAGAAGTTCATCCGCGTTACTCCTTATGACCTCTGCAAGATGCGTGGCTATGACAGTAGAGGGATCAACCACGGTATAGCCTGCCATCTGCGCCTTTTCCTTCATATCCTCGGTAATCCAGACTGCCGGCAGCCCGAACGCCGGTTCGGTGGTGGGCACGCCTTCTATCTCAGCCGATGCATCTCCGGGATTCATTGCAAGAAGGTGTCCCATCATCATTTCGCCGGAAGCCACGTCTATCCCCTTTATCAGTATGGAATACTGGCCCGGGTTCATCTGAAGATTGTCACGCACATGAAGCGGCGGGACGATAATGCCCATCTCCTGGGCAAACTGTTTTCGTATGGAGCGGATCCTCTCAAGAAGATCCCCTCCCTGTTCCTCATCAACCAGGGGGATAAGCCCATACCCGACCTCAAGTTCAAGGATGTCAATCGAGAGCAGCTGTTCCACCTCTTCGGCGGACCCTGATTCAGCGGCTTCAGGGACCTGCTCCGCTTCCTCATGGTCCGGCTCTGAAATCATGCCCCGCCTCTCTTCCCTGAACGCGAACCACGCAAGGGTTCCGATTCCGGCGGACAGTAGCAGGAAGGGCGTGACAGGAAGGCCGGGTACGAGCCCGAAGAGAAATACCACGGCGGAGGTGACAGCCATTGCCTGGGGCTGGCTGGCGAACTGCCTCATGAACTCCCTGCCCATGCCTGTTGTGGATGCGGCACGGCTCACGAGGATACCGGCGGCAGTGGAAATTATCAGGGCCGGGATCTGGGACACAAGTCCGTCTCCAACGGTAAGAAGGGTATAGCTCTGTGCGGCTGCCGCAACGGGCATGTCCTGCTGAAGCACCCCGATAATGAATCCTCCCAGGACGTTAATGGCCATTATTATCAGGCCTGCGATCGCCTCGCCGCGCACGAACTTGCTGGCACCATCCATTGCCCCGTAGAATTCACTTTCCTTGGATATTTCCTCCCTGCGCCTCCTTGCCTCGGCCTCATCAATCAGTCCGGCATTGAGATCGGCGTCAATGGCCATCTGCTTGCCCGGCATTGCATCAAGTGTGAACCTTGCGGCAACTTCCGCTATGCGGCCGGAGCCCTTTGTGATGACTACAAAGTTGATGATGACCAGGATGGCAAAAACAATGCCGCCAACCACATAGTTGCCGCCAACCACAAATTTCCCGAATCCCATGATTATATGACCGGCGGCGGCAGGCCCCTCATGGCCGTGCAGAAGGATAAGCCTCGTTGAGGCTATGTTGAGGGAAAGCCGGAAGAGGGTGGTTAGAAGAAGCATGGAGGGAAAAACCGGAAAATCCAGGGGTTTTACAACATACAGGGAGAGGAGGAAAACAAGCAGGGATATTGTAATGTTCAGGGCGAAAAAGAGATCCAGCACGGATGAAGGCAGCGGAAGCACCATAAGCAGCAGAATGCCTACCACGCCGAGGGCGGCAATCATGTTGCTTCTGTCTATCTGAATGCCTTCAAACAGTTGTCCTGCAGCCACGGCCATCAGCCATTACCTCCTGTCCTGGCGGCTGCTCCGCGCTTTTTCCTGAGGCTGTAAACGTGTGCAAGTATCTGCGCCACTGCCTTGTACAGGGTTTCCGGTATTGCCTGCCCGACTTCAACCATTTTGAAAAGGCTCTGGGCAAGCGGCCTGTTTTCGATCACAGGCACGCCATTGTCCCGTGCCACCTCGCGGATCCGCCGAGCTATTGTGCCTGACCCCTTTGCGACCACCTGTGGAGCGTCCATCTTGCCCGCCTCGTATTTCAGGGCTATTGCCAGCCGCGTCGGGTTGGTGATGACCACATCAGCCTCGGGAACCTCGGCCATCATGCGTTTCTGGGCCATTTCGCGCTGTATTGAGCGGATCCTGGATTTTACCATTGGATCGCCCTCTGTCTGCTTGTGCTCCTCTTTCACCTCCTGCTTTGTCATGCGGATACTTTTCTCAAACTCCCACCGCTGAAAAAGAAAATCAAGCACTGCGAGCATGATCATTACCAGGCATACCTTCCAGAACATGGCGAAGCTGACCGATCCCACATAGTTCAGAATGCTGCCGGGTGTCTTGTGAATCAGGGGAAGAAGGTTGGGAAGCTCGCCGCTTACAGTGTCCCAGGCGATCCAGCCCACCACTGCAAGTTTGAACATGGACTTGGCGAATTCCATGATGGCCTGGCCGGAAAACAGCCGTTTAAGGCCTTCAAGGGGATTCAGTTTTGAAAATTTCGGTGCTATTGCCTCAAATGAAACAAGAGTGCCGACCTGCAGGTAGTTTGCCAAAACCGACATTACCACCAGGGCCAGAAAGAGAGGTAAAAGCGTTACCGCAAGCTGTCGCACCGCCATTACACCCATGCCCTGCATGTTACCCATGGTGACCCGGTGTATTCCTGCCTCGTATAGATAGTATTTCAATATTCCCGCCAGGTGATGGTAAAAATAGGCGCTGCCCCAGAAGAGGGTGAATATGCCGGTAAGGAGAACAGTTACCGATGAAAGCTCCCTGCTCCTGGCGACCTGTCCTTTCTTGCGGGCCTCTTCCCGCCGCTTTGGAGTCGCCTGTTCAGTGCGTTCCTGGAAGGATTCCTCAGCCATTTATCCCCCTGCCATAACCCGCATTGCAGCTGGCATGAGCCTGAAACAGCGTTCCAGTGATTTTCCCATGGCAGGCCAGAATACCTGCATTGAAAGCCCAAGAAAAAAGAGTCCCAGGGCTATGTTTACGCCAAAACTTACAATGAGCATATTGATCTGCGGAACCATCTTGGCAAGTATCCCCAGGGCGACCTGTGAAAAGAGCAGGATTGCCATAACCGGGGCAAGTATCTTGATTGAGAGGACAAACATCTCCCTGGTCATCTGAAGCATTATATCCGACAGCCGGGCACCCGGAACAAATGATCCTGGCCCAAGAATCTCAAAACTCTGGTGCAGGCAGCGCAGTATCAACAGATGGCCGTCACTGACCAGAAAAAGCAGCAAGGCGATTGTGTAGACAAACTGGGCCAGCAGGGCGGACTGGGTGCCTGTCTGGGGATCCATTACATTGGCCACGCTGAAGCCCATCTGTATGGACACCATCTGGCCTGCTGTCTGCAGCCCGGCGAAGACAAGCCGCATCATAAGGGCGAGGCACATCCCTGACATAAGCTCGGCCACGGCCAGGAGCACAAAGCCGGCTGGAGTGGAGGGAAGGAGATCCGGCCCCCAGGGTGAGACAGGGGTAAGCACCAGCGCCATTACAAAGGCTGTCCCTGCCTTGACCCGGACAGGTATGGTTTTGCTGCTGAAAACAGGCATCAGGAAAAGAAATGCCGCCACCCTCACCAGTACAAGTATATAAACCGCGTAGTGTTCAAGCAGCCAGTTTATGAAATCAGGATTGTTCAATCCGTCCCGCCCCCGTTACTGTTCGATTATAAAGCCCTTGAGTTCAATCACGTCTCACCGGATATATTGAGGAATGTGCAATATAAGATTTCTTGTAAAGTCGATTATCTTGTTCATCATCCAGGGGAATGCCACAAGCAACCCCACAAGCACTGCAATGATCTTGGGCACGAATGTCAGGGTCATCTCCTGTATCTGGGTTACTGCCTGAAATATGCTCACTGCAAGCCCTACTCCAAGGCCCAGCCCAAGCATTGGAAGGCTGATCATCAGTGTCAGCTCAATGGCTTCTCTGGCAAGGCCAACAACCATATCCTGTGTCATATCACCCTCCGGCGACAAAGCTCCGCACAAGGGAGCCGGCAAGAATATTCCATCCATCAACAAGCACAAAAAGCAGCAGCTTGAAGGGAAGCGAGATCATTACAGGCGGAAGCATCATCATGCCCATTGAAAGCAGGACACTGGACACAACCATGTCAATTATCAGAAAGGGGATAAAGAGAATAAAACCGATTTCAAATGCGGTCTTGAGCTCGCTTATCATAAAGGAGGGGATCAGCACTGAGGTAGGAATGGCGTCCCTGTCCTTTGGGTCATCTATTTTTGCCATTTTCGCAAACAGCGCAAGGTCAGCCTCCCGTGTCTGCCTGAACATGAACTCCCTGAGAGGCACCTGAACCCGTTCCACGGCCTCCTTGAACGAAATTTCATCGTTCATAAACGGTTCAATGGCGGTGGCATTCGCCTGCTGCCATACCGGACGCATGATGAAAAAGGTCATGAACAGCGCAAGCCCTATCAGGACCTGGTTGGGTGGCGCCTGCTGGGTTCCGACGGCCTGCCTAAGAAACCCGAACACCACCACGATCCTTGTAAATGAGGTCATCATGAGCAGAATGGAGGGAGCGATGGAGAGTACGGTGAGCAGGGCCACGATAACCAGGCCGACTGCAACCTTTTCCGGACTGTCACTCTTTTCAAGCCCCAGCGTGACCGAGGGCACGGTTACCGCCACGGCATTGGAGCAGGCGGCGGACAAAAAGGCGCAGACCAGCCCCGCTCCCAGAATTGGCGGAAACAGTATCCTGCCAGCCCTATGCACCTGAATCATCTTCACTGCCCCTTGCCTCTTCATCAAGGTCTCCGAGATACTCAATACCTTTGTCAGAGCTTGCAAGTATCATCACCCTGCGGCCAACCCGTACAATGCAGATATGACGCCTGGGAAGTATCATCCTTGTTTCAAGCACCTCTATCAAACCGCTTCCCTTTCCCTGTATTGCATATCCCCACTTTTTAAGCCCGTATGAAAGAAGAAGCAGCAGTCCGAGCACAAGGGCCATGGCCCCTGCAAGTTTCATGTAGATTACGCTATCCATCGTGCTGGCTCACCTGCCGCCGTGGATCACGGCGGGATGGAGGTCAGTTGAAGCGGATTGCCGGGTGATTATTTGCATATTATTTTCTTTATCATTTTTCTTTTTCACATTACACGGTGCCGGCAGCGGTGCCTGGCCGGGATGGACTGGATTAACATTGACCAGGTACTCTGTATGGGGCGCCGTGGCCCTAAAGAGCGCCGGCTGAAGATGCAGGGCAAGGGGCCTGCCGGTAAGGTTGAGGATGCGCGGAAAAGCCCTTTGGCGGATATCAGCCCAGCGACTTGACCCTGTCCGCAGGGCTTATGATTTCGGAAAGCTTGACCCCGAACTTTTCATTAACCACCACCACTTCCCCCTTGGCCATGAGTTTCTGGTTTACATAGATTTCCGCCGGTTCCCCAGCCATCTTGTTAAGCTCTACAACCGAGCCCTGGCCAAGTTTCAGCAGGTCCTTGATCTGGATCTTCTTCCTGCCAAGCTCCACCGAGATTTCAAGAGGAAGGCCAAGGATAAAATCAAGGTTGTCCTTCTGCTCTGCCGAAGGCTCGGTTTCGCTCTTTCTGAACTCGTCAAATTCGGGGGCAGCAGCTGTCGGGCCTGAATCAGGGGGAGGGTCTCCGGCTGATACGACTCCCTCCGAAACCGCCTTTGCTGCGGCGGCATCACCGCCCGCGGCAGCCTCTGCAAAGGCGTCGCCCCAGTCCAGGTCGTCCCCGGCAGAAGGCCCGCCATCGTCCCGCATGGCCTCTTCCTCCGCCCCTTCATTGCCCTGTTCAAGCAGGCTGTCAATATCATCCTGATTGATGGGCTCCCTGGCCGCGGCTTCCCCGGACGGGGCATCGGCTCCCTTGCCTGCCTCCGCGGATTCCCCGCCGGCCTCTCCACCCCCTTCTTCCAGCAACTTGTCCAGTTCTTCCTGACTAAGCATAGCAGTTACCTCTGCCTGAACGCCATTACAGGCGCCAGGCCTAAATTTCCTCCAGATCCGTTATGACCGAATCTATCTTGAACGCCCTCTGCCCCTTGTAAAGGCCCGGGAACCCCTTGAACTTTACCTGCCCCTCAAGCATGCCGTATAGCAAATCATCTATCCTTGTGTCGAGCTGAATGATGTCACCCTCTTCAAGATCCAGAAGGTCGGCCCCTGATATTGTTGCATGTCCCAGGGGAACCGTGAGTTCAACCGGTGTAAGCCTGAGATTCTGCAACATTCCCCTGCGCCACGCCGGATCCTCGCCCTCCTCGGTCTGAAACGAGGACTGCAGATTCTTCTTGATTGGCTGTATAACGCTTATTGGCACGGTTATGTGTATGACGCCGCTCATCTCCTCGATATCCACCTGGAATTTGGAGACAATCACCACGTCATCATCCTGGACTATCTTTGCAAACTGCGGATTGATCTCGCTTCTGACATACTGAAGCGATACCGGGTAAACTGCCTGCCAGGCCCGCTCAAGGTCTTTAAGAATGGCATTTACCACGCGTTGTATCATGCGCTGCTCAATGGATGTAAATTCCCTGCCCTCGATACGGCTCTTGCCCAGAGAGGTGGACCCCATGAATATCTCTACTATGGAAAACACCAGCTGGGGATCAATGACCATGATGATATGGCCCCTTAGAGGCTCCATCTTCAGTATGTGAAGGCTGCTTGGCACAGGCACCCTTTTGAGAAATTCCTTGAACGTGATAATCTCTATGGGGACTATGGCGCTGTCCACCATGACGCGGAGTATTGAGGAAAAAGTAGTTCGCAGCCCCCTGTTGAAATGGTCATTAATTGCGGCAAAGGCGGGCAGCTTGACCTTTGTCATCTTTGCCGCGTTTGCAAAATCATAGGGGATTATCGTCCCTTCAGATGAAGAAGCGGCTTCAGCCTCTTCATTCCCTTCTTCTGACTCCGTCACATCATCAAGCCCGCCAAGAAGGGCATCAATTTCATCCTGGCTAAGTACCTGTGCCATAATTCCTTTACTGCACCACGAACTGCGTGAAATAGACGTTTTTCAGCCGGTTTGGCCCCAAAATATGGGATATGCGGGCAATAATTTCGTCGCGGAGCCTCACCTTTCCTTCCTGGGAGATAATATCTTCCATGGTCTGGCTGCTGAAAAGCATCAGTATGTCATTCCTGATACGCGGTTTCAGCTTGTCAACCAGCTCCCCGGATTCTTCATCCGCAAGCTCCAGGCTTATGCTGGCCTTCAGAAAGTGCCTTGCCTGCGGATCAGCAAGATTGACCACAAAGGGCTCCAGCTCCTTGATAATTCCAATCTCCTGTGCTGCGGTAAGCTCGGGTTTTGGAGGCTCCTTGGCCTGATCTTTCTCGATTTCCTGGGCTATTTCTTCATCGCCTCCTGATGAGAGCAGGAAAAAAGCCCCTCCGCCAGCGGCAAGCAGCACAATCACCACGCCGATTATTATGAAAAGAAGAGGTGATTTCTTCTTTTTTCCATTCTCTTCCTTTTTGGTTTCTTCAGCCATATCTTGACTCCCGCACAGGGCATTCAGGCCATGCAATTCTTGAAAACAGCGGCCTGTGGACATGAAAAGGCAATTGGCTTTCCTGCCTGTGTTACCAACGCCCTGGACATGCCGCAGGGTCTGCCGTCACAATTGCAGAAAAGCAATTTTTCGGAGGTTAATCGTAGCAACAGTCATGCCATGTGCGGCAGGCCGGCAGTATTCAGGCAGCCTCGCATTGGATGGCGACAGGGGATCAGAAGAGAGACGGACGCTATATGTCGGCAATGGCGGTATTCATCATTCCCATATATTGTGGACAGGAGCGGTTCAGGCGCAGGGCGGGGATGCAGGCCTTGCATAAGACGCCAAAAGGCGCTATGCAAAAATCGATCAATATTTCAAGAAGTTATCCGTGAGGGAGAAATAAGATGGGCTTGAGCCGGGAAGAGAAAATCAAAAAAAGCATAGCACTTCACGTGTCGAAAAACCGACATTTTCGCAGATTTGGGCTTTGTGTGTGAATCAATTTGTCAAAATTATGACATTTTGCGGTTGGGTATAATTGGCTAACCAGATATAATTACAGTAATATCCCTTACCATAAAACAAAGAGAGCACCAGACGCACTTCCCGGCATCACGCGCTGCGCAAAGGGCGCGGAAACCATGGCCCGATGCAGTACAACAAAAATCAGTGCCGCCTGTGCCACAGGTGCATGAACTGTTCCAGCATGCGCCGTCTCAGGAGCGAAAGCCTGTCAAGATAATTGTCAAAACGCCTGAAATTTTCAGGGTCATCCCTCTCAAAGCCATCAAGCACAAAATCGCAGAAGTACCAGGTGCAGCGGTATGACCTGCTGTGCCTTGGCAGGCGACATCCGCTGCTGCAAAGGAACTGGCACCTGTCTGTATCCGCCACGTCAAAATCGTATGGGGGAGCATCCACACCCATTGCGCGGAATAGCACCAGGTCTTCAAGGTCAGGGAGGCCATGCCTGTTGACACAGCATGGAGTCTCACATGATGAGCATATTTTTTCAGTGTATTCATGGAAAAAGGGCTCAAG
>JALVQQ010000279.1 GCA_027025395.1 Deltaproteobacteria bacterium
AAATGCTCAAAAACGGCAGGGATGTGCTCCTTGACATTGATGTCCAGGGGGCAATGCAGGTAAGAAGGCTGATACCCGAGGCTGTACTTGTCTTTATCCTGCCCCCGTCTCCTGAGGAGCTGGAAAGAAGGCTCAGGAACAGGGGCACTGACAGTGACGAGACAATCAGGCTGCGGCTTCAAAACGCAAAAAGAGAGGTAAGATCCGCGAAAGAATACGATTTTATCGTAATAAATGATGATCTCATACGGGCCGCAGGAGACCTGCAATCAATTGTGCTTGCCCGCCGCTGCTCAGCAAGCCGCGTACTTGCAAGGAGCAGCAGCGACAGACTCTTCATATCCGGCGCCCGCACATGAAGCGTGGAACCAGAAAGGCGGGTCGGGCGAAACAGGACTATCTCATCACGGTATGGGGCATAAATCCCGTTGCGGAACTCTCGTCCCATGCATCACGCCCCCTGAAAAAGGTATTTATACTCCCCTCGTTTGGCAGCAGGAAACGCCAGCAGGCCCTGCTCGTAAAGCTGGAGCGCCTTGGCATAACCACTCAAACCGTGGATGATTTCTCCAGGCTGGAGATACCGGCTTCCGCAGTTCACCAGGGAATTGCCGCCATCGCATGGCCTGTCTGGAACTGCAATACCGAGGAGCTCCCCGGGCTGTGGAAGGAAGAGACGCCGCTGGTGGTGTTGTGTGATGAAATTACAGACCCGGGCAACCTTGGTGGCATTATAAGGGCATCGGCGGCATTTGGCGCCCATGCCATAATAATATCCCGCAGGAACTGTGCTGAAATAAACGGCACTGTGGTCAAGGCGTCGGCCGGAACCGTTGCACATATCAGGATATGCACGGTTTCAAACCTTGTAAATGCCATGAAAGCCCTTAAAAGAATGAATCTGTGGCTTGCCGGGCTTGCGGCACGGGGTGGGCGTGAAATATGGAACAGTGACCTGACATTGCCTCTTGGCATGGTGTTAGGCGCGGAGGGGCGGGGCATCAGGCCCCTGGTGCTGAAGCACTGTGATTTCTCAGTCAGAATACCCCTGAAAGATGGCGTGGAATCCCTTAACGTGGTATCGGCGTGCAGCGCGGCGCTTTATGAAAGCATGCGCCAGCGCATGAGGCCCTGACAGGTTACTTTCATGCTCAACATCTACCGGAACGCGGCAAAAGCAGCATGGTGGATAGCCATGCCCGCCCTGGAGCTGAGCATGCGGCGCAAGACGCAGGAGGCCGAGCTCTGGCGGGGCCGCATGGGAAGGGTTCCCGGGCGCATTTCAGCAAATGCCCCCTGGGATATATGGATACACGCCGTATCCGTTGGCGAAGTAAACGCTGCCCATGCAATTGTGGATGCAATCAGAAAAAAAAGCCCTCATCTTTCACTGCTCGTTTCATCTTCCACTTCAGCCGGGTACAAAAGGGCCCGCGAAATGCTGGATGCCATCTGCGGAGTCATGCCCTGCCCCCTTGACTTTCCCCAGGCAGTGGCGCGCGCCGTTGCGGCGGTGAGGCCACGAACCTTCGCCACCATTGAGACCGAGCTTTGGCCCTGCCTGCTCCTTGAAACAAGAAACATGGGCGCAAAGACCGCACTCCTGAACGGCAGGATTTCCTCGCGCTCCCTGCCCGCTTACCTGCGTATTCGCCCGGCGATAAGGCCTCTTCTTGAAAGATTCGATCTTATATGCGCCGCTTCCGGCACCTATGCATCACGCCTGATAACCCTTGGCGCTGTCGAGCAAAAGGTATTTGTAACAGGAAACGCCAAGTATGAGGCGCTCCTGCGGCGCCCGGACCGGCAGGCACCCCGCGCGCTTGCGGATCTTCTTGGCATTGACCGAAACAGGAAGGTTGTTGTGGCAGGAAGTATCCGCCGGGGGGAAGAGGAACCCCTGCTCAAGGCCTGGGAGCTTCTTGGTCGCGCCGGACATGACACCGTACTTCTCATGGCGCCAAGGCACATGAAGACAGTTCCGGTGATTGAAAAGGCGATACGCAGGCGAAGATACCGATATGCGCTTTTTTCAGACATAGGCGCGGGTACGGCAAAACCGTGCGACATAATAGTTATTGACAGGATAGGGATCCTTTTTGATCTCTACGGCTTGGCAGATGCCGCATTTGTCGGCGGCTCCCTGGTGCCCAGGGGGGGGCAGAACGTGCTTGAACCGGCGGCATGGAGCTGCCCTGTTTTCCACGGGCCCCATACCGACAATTTTGAGGATGCAGTCAGGGCGCTTGAAGCCCGCAGTGCCGGAGGTGAGGTAAAAGGCCCGGAGATGCTTGCAGCACGCATCAAGGCGCTGTTCGATGACCTTGGCGGCAGGCAAGAACAGGGGAAGGCATGCAGGCTGGCGCTTGAAGACATTGCGGCAGGCGCAGCGACCGTGCAGGCAGAGGCCCTTACAAGACTCCATGAATCCAGGGCATCGTAATATTATTGTATCTGCTCCTGCCCAAACAGAAGTGCATGGCCCCCTATACGCCCTTGATGCTCAACAGGCCGCCTTTCTTGCCCCCGGGGCGTCATGAGGAACTTCACAATGAATCTGGAATATTCCCTGAAATAAATTATAGTCTCCAGTCAGTGAGGTAAAATTGGAAAAATGACAGACTCTTTAGGCAAAAGACATTTGCGTGTGTTGAGCCACGACGCCGACAGAATCGTGAACGGCAGAAATGACCTGGGGACAGCCCTTGAAATATGGCCCGACCCGGCCGCCATTCTGGACAGCGATTTTTCCGTGGTTGATGTGAATGATCCGTTCTGCAAGGCTGCGGGATTCGATAAGGATGAAGCTGTTGGTCAGCCAATCACGAAACTGGCCCGGGATTTCAACCTGTGGAGCGCTGAGGACGGAAAACGCCTCTTTGGCAAAGAGCCGGGCGCAACGGCAAGGTCTGATGTCAATTCGCCAGGCATGTCAGGTTATTTCAGCTGCGTGCTCACTCCAATAAAGGCAGACGGTGAACAGCCCGGGGCCTTCCTGCTCGCTCTTCATGACATATCGGACATAAAACGGAAGGAAAACGCACTGAACCAGGATATGGCCCTTTTGGAAGACCTGCTTGAAAACGCCAATGACATGGTGCAGAGCGTTGATCCGCAAGGAAACTTTCTCTACGTCAACAAGGAGTGGCGGGACACCATGGGCTATACCCAGGAGGAGGTGGGGCGGCTCAACCTGAAGGATATCCTGTCAAAAAAATGCACGGAAAAGTGCTACAGCATGTTTGCTGACGTCATGCGCGGCAAAAAGCTGGAACGGGTGGAAACTACGTTTATCACCAAGGATGGCAGGGAGATAGCTGTAGAGGGCAACTGCAACTGCCGCATGGAAAATGGCAAGCCCGTGGCCACCCGGGGCATTTTCAGAAACATCACCGAGAAAAAAATCGAGGAAAAGGCCAGGCAGGAGCTTGAAGAGCACATGCGGCAGCTCCAGAAGCTGGAAAGTCTCGGGCTCATGGCGGGTGGAATAGCACACGACTTCAACAATCTCCTCATGGGCATACTCGGCTTTGCCGAACTCATACAGCTTAGGGAAAAACCGGGCACGAACATTGCCAGTTATGTAAAAAACATTGAACAGGCCGCACGGCGGGCTGCGGAGCTGACCAACCAGATGCTGGCATACTCCGGACATGGCAGGTACAAGATCGATTATCTCGATCTCAGCCAGGTAATAACAGAGAGCCAGCTGCTGCTTGGCGCGGCTGTCTCCCGCAAGGTCCAGCTGGAATATGATCTTCAGGATGACCTTCCCCTTGTCGAGGCGGATATTGACCAGATAAGGCAGATGCTCATGAGCCTGGTGACCAACGCCAATGAGGCAATTGGCGACAATGCGGGACTTGTCAGCATCACCACCGGAACCAGATTCGTTGACAGCGAATATCTCAAATCAACCTATATAAACGAGAAGCTTCCCGAGGGACAGTATGTCTTCATGGAGGTCAGAGATACCGGGCACGGCATAAAGGAGGAGCACCTCTCAAGGATATTTGATCCATTCTTCACCACAAAATTTACCGGCAGGGGGCTTGGGTTGGCCGCTGTGCTCGGAATTGTCCGCGGACACCACGGGGCAATACGGGTAGACAGCGCCCTGAACGAGGGCACTTCCATCACGGTGCTGCTGCCTGCGTATGAATTCGTGGAAGGCGGAAAAAATCAGCAGGCACGGAAAAGCCTGGACGAGGCCATGAAGCCGACCTGTTCGGTGCTGCTTGTGGAAGACGAGCCGACAGTGCGCCAGGTTGCAAAACTAATGATAGAAGACCTTGGATATCCGGTAATCGAGGCCAGGGATGGCAGGGAAGGATATGACGCCTTTGTGAGAAACAGGGACAAAATCTGTCTTGTGATAACCGACATGCTGATGTCCGGAATCAACGGCATGGAACTGATCAAAAAAATCAGGGAGTCTGGCTCCAGGGTTCCTGTTATCCTCTCAAGCGGCTATAACAAGGAGAATATCGTCTCCCAAAAGGAGGAAAAGGAGCTTTCAGGTTTTATTCATAAGCCTTACAAGGAGGCCCAGCTCCACAGCCTTGTAAAAAAGGTCATGCAGGGGGAGTGACACCTTGACAACCATGACGGCAGGACATGGACCGCCTGTGCTTGAAACCATAGCAAGGGCCCGGTCCATCTGGGATGAACATGGCGGGGCGATCATGTCCCAACCCGGCATTCCGGAACATGTTGATGAACTCAGAGCCGCAATCAGGAGTAACCGGGCCTTGATGAAAAGGCTTCAGGTAGTGCGATGCTGTTCACGGTGCGCATCCGAAAAACCCGGAGGGGGATGCTGCGGCGCAACCATAGAAAACTGGTACGACCACTACATCCTTGTCATGAATCTCATGCTCGGCGCGGAAATACCTGATGAGAGAATCAACGAAGAAAGCTGTATATTTCTCGGCCCCACCGGCTGCAGGCTCATGGCCAGGTTTCATTTCTGCATAAACTACCTCTGTCAAGACATAAAAAACTCCCTCTCGCAAAGGCAGCTTGAAGAGCTATGCGCAAGTAACGGACACGAAATTTACCGGGGATGGCTGCTTGAAAATATGTTAAGGGAATACCTTGCAAGCCGGGCAAACCATTAGGCAGAGTCCGCGCCGCTTACCGTGTCACAGTCATTGCTGCTATGCCACCTCGCCTTGGTCCATTTCCTCTGCTGACGACAGCCAGTTTCAATGCATGATATCATTCTTGCAGCGCCCACGCGCGGAGAGCTTGAAGCAGTAAAACAGGCCTGCGCAACCACTAACAGACGAGTTCGCCTGCTGGTAACCGGCGTAGGACCTGGAAGCACTGCCCACACGGTTACGCGGATGCTTGCCGACGCCCCTTGCTCCATAATGGTCCTGGCGGGCATAGCCGGGGCTTATCCCGGATCGGGACTGCAACTGGGCGATGTCTGCATTGCAGGCAGCGAGATGTATGGAGACCTTGGACGCTGCACTGACAGCGGACCGGAGCCTGTAATTCTGCCCGGAGGAGAGCCCATTCCCATCAAGTTTGATCTGCTGTGCAGATGGAAGCATGTCATCCCCCCTGAATCCCTTGACAGCCAGGGCATCGTCTTGGCCGACATGGTAACTGTATCCTGTTCTTCAGCATGTCCCGCCAGGGCTGCGCAGATAAGAAGGCTTTCAGGGGCCGCGGCGGAAAACATGGAGGGAGCTGCCGCAGCCCAGGGCTGTGATCCCTGGGGCGTCCCTCTTGTGGAGATAAGGGCCATAAGCAACACGGCCGGCACTGTTTCCGGCTGGGATATCGCAACCGCGCTCTCGGCACTGGCCCGCGCGGTGGCCAAGGTGTTGGAAATGATAAGAGATTAACCCTAAATACCTGGTCTGAACGCATAGGGGGCAAACTCCATGGAAAAAATACGGCTTGGCATCTCACCGTGCCCCAATGATACCTTCGCCTTTTATTACCTGCTCAAGGAGCTGCACAGGGAACTGCCGTTTGAAATAGACCTTGTTATTGCTGACGTGGAAGAGCTTAACCAGCGGGTCCTGGCTCATGAGCTGCATATAAGCAAGGTCTCCTTCTATCTTTACGGCCACGTACGCAACGCCTACAGGCTGCTTGACAGCGGCAGTGCCATGGGGCGGGGATGCGGGCCCCTGCTGCTTGCAGCCTCTCCCCTCCGGATTGAACAGATTGCACGGTCGGTAACCGCGCTTCCCGGCAGATTCACCACGGCCGCCATGCTCTTCAGGCTCTTTATGGCAAGTTACGGATTCCGCCGGTGCCGCACCGAACTTATGAATTTCGCCCTGATTGCGGACGCGGTGGCGTCTGGCCGCACGGATGCCGGAGTTATCATTCATGAGACCCGATTCACCTACAGGGAGAGAGGGCTGCACCTGATTCAGGACCTGGGACAGTGGTGGGAGGATACCACTCACATGCCATTGCCGCTTGGCGGGATAGTTGCGTCCAGGAAGCTTCCGGCAAAGACGGTGGAACAGTTCAGTCACGCCCTCAGGGAAAGCATCAACCATGCCACAAACCACCCTGGGGAGGCCCTGGAATTCTGTGCGCGCCATGCACAGGAGATGGCGCCTGACGTGATGAAGCAGCATATCGGGCTTTATGTAAACAGCTTAACCCTTGACTTGGGGGAGGAAGGACGCAGGGCTGTTGAATTCATGATAAAAAAAGGCGAAAGGCACGGTCTTTTCAATGAACCCGAAAAGACGCAGTCTGCTTGCGAAAAGCGGTCCTGACCTCAGCGGCCCTGGCCCTGGAGCCGCCGTATTATTGAAAGTATTTCATTAATTTGGAAGGGCTTGTGAATTACTTCAGATGCCCCTGCGGCTAACAAATTTTTTTCTTTGGAATGACCGGAATAACCCGTGGCTATAATCACCCTTACTTCAGGATCACGTTTTTTAAGCTCCTCCAGGCATCTGTATCCGCCCATTCCTGGCATATTCAGGTCAAGTATAACAACATCCACGCCTCCCTTCCGGCTCTCGAACACCTCAAGGGCCTCTTCGCCGCTTGATGCTGTATGGACAGAGTAATCATTCGCCTCCAGTATCTCCTTTTCCACCTCAAGGATACTGGGTTCATCATCCACCAGAAGCACTGTTCCTGATACTGCCCCCGGGATGTCCCGGGACTCCTGCGCCACGGTCACGGACCCTGGCTCTCCGCCACTCCGCGCATCTTCATCAGCAACAGGCAAGAATATTGAAAATGATGTTCCCTTGCCCAGGCTGCTGGCACAATATATGTATCCACCGTGTTTTTTTACTATGCCGTAAACATTGGCGAGGCCGAGCCCGGTGCCCTTGCCCGCCTCCTTGGTGGTGAAAAACGGGTCAAAAATGCGGCTGCGGGTAACTTCATCCATGCCACAGCCCGTATCAGTAACCCTTATCCGTATGTAGCGCCCGGATTCAAGGTCCGGATACCGCGCTTTTTCCCCACTCACAACCACCCCGCATGTCTCGATGAAAAGAGTCCCGCCATTGGGCATGGCATCCCTTGCATTAACCGCAAGATTCATTACGATCTGCTCAAACTGGACAGGATCGGCCAAGATCCTGCCCAGACCATCCTGAAGCCTCAACTCAATTGTCACCATGCGAGGAATTGTCCTCTCAATCAGGCCGCACACAGTGACTATATGCTCATTTACATCAATGACCTCCTTGCGGCTCTCCGCCTTGCGGCTGTAAAGAAGCAGCTGGCGGACAATAGCACTTGCCCTGTCGGCCGCGTCACTTATCTTTGCCAGATAACCGGTGCCGTCACCCTGGCGGGTCTTTATCAAATGAACATATCCCGTGATAATATGTAATATATTGTTGATGTCATGCGCGATCCCGCCTGCAAGGGTGCCAATGGCCTCCATCTTCCGGGCCTGAAGCAGTTCCGCCTCAAGCCGCCTGCGCTCTGATATGTCACGCACAAAGTGCAGAAGGGCCTTTTTGCCATGCCAGTCAATCATTACAACCGTTACGGCAACCAGCAATTCCGACCCGTCAGGGCGTTTAAGCGGCACGGAGTCAATATTGACCACCCCTTTTTCCTCCGAGGCCTTCCGGTAGGCTTCAATGACCCGAGGCCGCTCCTCCTCCTGGACAAAATCCACAAATCCGCCACGGTTCCTGATGTTACAGTCACAGCCCAGTATCTCTGCGGTTCGGGGATTGGGAAATGAAATGATGCCATCGTCCTGGACAAAAATGGCCACATCGGCATTGTTAACCACCGTGGCATAATTCGCCTCCGACTCCGCCACCCGCTCCTCAAGCACAGACGCATATTCCCGAAGCTGCCTGCGGGCCGCATCAAGCTCCGACCTGAGACAGTACTCTTTCCGGCGCCGCCTGAAATCATGAAAGGAGGCCACCAGCAGAATGGCCACGGTGGCCAGCATGAACACATTCTGGACAATGAAGAGCCTGATGTTGCCAGAGTCGCCAAACAGCGCCAGGGCAGCAAGATAGATCAGGTAAAGCGCTCCGACATGAAAGGCCAGTCGTATGGTTTCGTACGGGATAATTACGCAGAAACCGACGAACAATAGCGTGAGGCCGGCATAATAGGGGGTGCCGTGGCTGTTGACGGATATGATCATCCATGTGATGCATATCCCCACCATGTAAAAGACCGTAAGCCCAGCGCCTATTATCCACTGGCCTCCCAGGCGGCTGCGATCGGCCAGGTAGAGGCTTGCGCAAACACCGGCGATCTGCAGGCGGCATCCCAGGAACTGATCCCAGTATTCAGGATAGTAGATAAAATCAACGAGGGAAAAAAACGGCACGAAAACCGCTCCCAACAGGACAAGCAGACGGAAACGTTTCCTGAGAAGCTCACGCTGCTCCTGATCGAACCCATGATTGCAACCGGAGTTATGCGGCACTCCCTTCTCCCTTGTTGGCAACCGCAAAGAGCGTTATGCCTTCTTCTTCCGTAAACAGATCCACGCCCGGGCCGAAACGGCTCTTGTCAAACAGTTTCCGCATCCCGTTTTCCGTGCGGTATATAAGTTTCCACTGAAGTATATGATCCACCCATGCCCTGTGGGGATTTGAAGGGGCGAAATTGCATATTATGGCAATGCCGCCCGGACGCAGGTGGTCATAAATCCT
>JALVQQ010000280.1 GCA_027025395.1 Deltaproteobacteria bacterium
ATATTGAAGAGGCAAAACAGAAATTCGGGGCGAACGCTTCAGACATCCAGCTTGTATTCAGTGATGTGGTGCTTCCTGATGGAAACGGAGTAGATTTTGCAAAGTGGGTGAGGGAACAGGCCCCGGAAATGCCGGTGGTGCTTGCAAGCGGATACACAGGGACAAATGGTCTTATGAAGGAGATAAGGAACATGGGATTGACATTCCTGCAAAAGCCATTCAAGCTGCACAGGCTGATAACAGCCATTGACACGGCCATGAAAGACAAAACGAACACATAAGATGCCTCAAGGGTCCTCACTGTCTACATGCAGGAATTGTAAAAACTCCTGCTGCAGGGCGGTAAAACACATGCCATACCAGGGAGAGACCTCTGAAAAGGCCTTTTCCTCGCTGCTTCTCGGAGCATTTCCTGACATCAACCCTGAATCATCCGGTAAAGGCGACGGCACCCAAGCTTCCACCTTGGCATACAGAAGGCCGTTTGTGACCGAATGGCTGATTCCGGCGGAAAGCAATGCCTGTCCCTGTCTTGACCCAGGTGGCCTGTGCGGAATTTACACTGACCGGCCCCTGTCATGCAGACAGTTTCCGCTGGATTCAAACGGCGATCCACATCCGTTCTGCCCTTTTCCAGAGGAGTTTTCCGCCAGTGAAAGACCTTCAAATCAAGAATTTGCGGATTCCCTTGACAGCCTGGACCTGTTTCTTGCAACGCTTTCAGACAGAGGAGGAGAGGAGGCCGTGGCCGGGTTTCTGCTTGAAGAAAGTGCAGCCGCCATACCTGTACTCTACAACAGTTACCTGGTCTGCGTGTTGCTCTTAGCCGGTTCAAACAGTGTACCGGAAGTGACCGGCATGCTTGCCGGACAGATGGCCGTGCTTGAATCTTTTGCTGAACAGGGCATTGGGCAACTTACTTTTCCGGTTCCGGGCACTGATTACTGTATCACATCCGCAACAGACCGGCTGATTGTAAACCTCACATATCTTTCCGCCAGGGTGGAGCAGCTGGAGCTTGCCCGGAGGCTTTCCGCAAGGCTTCGGAGGGCGGGAATTGCTGATCCGAATCCTGGGTTCGGTGAACAGGGGGGGATGGCATGAGGTTCAAACCGGGGCGGACAGGATTTGTCCTCGGTGACAAGAACGATGGAGACTCGCTATGTTTATGACCGGAGACAAGGAAAAACTTCTTTCAAGAATGCGGCGGATAATAAGGGCCAGGAAGCTTGATGCAATACTGGTCACCTGCCCGGAGAACAGGCGTTACCTTAGCGGATTCAGCGCCGACGACATGGGGCTTCAGGAATCCGCGGGTGCCCTTCTTGTCACCGCAACAGAAAACATTCTGCTTACTGACGGGCGTTACAGGCTGCAGGCCGAGCATGAGGCCCCGGGGTGGAGCGTTGAGATATACCGCAAGGGCCTGGCCGGAAAACTGGGGGCCCTTGCCTCCGGTATCAGGCTTGCAGCCGTGGGTTACGAACCCGGCTGCCTTACCTGTGCGGCGCTTGCAAGGATTGAAAAGGCCCTTCCTGGCGCCAGGCTTGTGCCCCTGCCTGCCAGAATAAACGATTTTCGTGCAATAAAAACGGATAGGGAAATCATTTCAATAAAAAAGGCCATAGGTGTGGCTGAAGAGGTATTCGACACTGTATGGAAGGAGCTTGAGCCCGGCTGCACCGAGAGGGAGGTTGCCTGGGAGATCACAAGACAGCTTGGTCTGCGGTGTGAAGGCCCCTCTTTTCCACCAATTGTGGCCTCGGGCCCCAACGCCGCGCTTCCGCATGCGGTTCCCACGGACCGGGTGATACAGAGAGGAGAAACCGTAATAGTTGACATGGGCGCCAGGGTGGAGGGCTACTGTTCCGACATGACCAGGACCATAATACCGGGGGGTGACCCGCCTGAAGATGTGCGCAGGGCCTATGCGGCGGTCAGGGATGCCCAGGCAGCGGCCCAGAAGGCCATCCGTGAAGGCATTACCGGCAGGCAGGCGGACCAGATTGCAAGAAGGGTGATTGACCAGGCGGGGTTTGGAAAATACTTTGTCCACTCCCTGGGTCACGGCGTGGGGCTTGCCGTTCATGAACAGCCCTCCCTGTCGCCGGGAGCGAGAAAAAAACTCAGGTCAGGCATGGTGGTTACTGTTGAGCCGGGGATATACATCAGGGGATTATGCGGCGTAAGGCTCGAGAACATGGGGCTTGTCCGCCCGGACGGGCTTGAGCTTCTTGGCAGCGCCAGATGGTACTATGACTTCACCTGAAACCGGGACAGGAAGCAGTGAAACCGGCAGGCCCGGGGCCCGGGATCCGCGGGAACGGGAACTTGCCCTTACGGAACACCTGCGCGAACTGCGTGACAGGCTCATAAGATCCCTGCTCGCGGTGATAGCGGGTTTTTTGCTGTGTTACGCGGTTATAGAGCCGATTTTTTCGTTTCTTGCCAGACCGCTTGATCAGGTTCTTCCCCAGGGAACCACCATAGTATTCACATCATACCCCGAGGCCTTTTTCACCTACATAAAACTTGCGCTGGTTTGTGGCGTGTTTGTGGCGAGCCCGGTAATTCTTTACCAGATATGGGCATTTGTTGCCCCCGGGCTCTATGAGCATGAAAAGAGATGGGCGCTGCCTTTTGTGGTCTTTTCAACCCTGTTTTTTGTCGGAGGGGCCATCTTCGGTTACACTATGGTCTTTCCCGCAGCCTTCAACTTTCTGGCAGGCTATGCGGGAAAGGAGCTTGAGCTCCTGCCCTCAATGGGAGAATATTTCAGCCTCGCCATAAAGCTTCTGCTTGGCTTTGGAATCGCCTTTGAGCTTCCGGTGCTCATGGTGTTCCTTGGCCTGGTTGGAGTTGTTGATGCCCGGATGCTGCGGCGAAACCGCAAGTACGCGATCCTGATAATATTCACTGCCGCAGCCATCATTACCCCGACGCCCGACGTAATCAACCAGGTGCTCATGGCCGGACCTTTGCTGCTGCTGTACGAGCTGAGCATTTTCTTGGTATGGCTC
>JALVQQ010000281.1 GCA_027025395.1 Deltaproteobacteria bacterium
AACTCTGCCTTGCCCTTTTCTGCAAGCGCCCTGGTAATAGCGGCTGTAAGAGTGGTCTTCCCGTGGTCAACGTGACCTATTGTTCCCACATTAACGTGCGGTTTGCTGCGTTCAAATTTTTCCTTGCCCATTTTTACCTCCGGATATGGCCCCTTGATTCTGCCTCATTCCTGCAGAGGCCAAAAGTCTTTATGCAGTTATATTCTGTAATATTTTTACCACCTGTAATGTGCAAAGGCCTTATTAGCCTCAGCCATCTTGTGGGTATCTTCTTTTTTCTTGAAGGCTGCGCCCCGTTCATTGTAAGCATCAATAAACTCTGCGGCTAGACGCTGCGCCATGGACTTTTCGCCTCTCTTCTTGGCAAAAGCCACCAGCCAGCGTATTGCCAGGGCCCTGCGGCGGTCAGGCCTGACCTCCTGAGGGACCTGATATGTGGCTCCGCCCACCCTTCTCGAGCGGACCTCAACTACAGGCTTTACATTTTCCATGGCCTTTTCAAAGACCTTGTACGGGTCTTCTTTTACCCGGCCCTCAACTACTTCCATGGCATCATAGAAGATCTTGCGGGCAGTATTCTTTTTACCCTTGAGCATAAGCCCGTTTATAAACTTGGAAACAAGCACGCTGTTGAATTTCGGATCTGGTGCTATATCCCGTTTCGGTACTTCTCTTCTTCTTGGCATATCAGCTTACCGCCTTAACATCCTTATATAATGTAACGTAAAAGCACGCTGCTCTCTATCTTGCACTTTTCATGAATGTGGTGCATGAGCGGAACAACATGATTCTTTATAAATGGTATAAAAAATTGCCCTGCCCTGATCTTATCCCGGAAACCTACTTTGGTCTCTTTGTCCCATACTTGGACCGGGCCTTTCGCCTGTCCTGAACTCCAAGGGCGTCCAGGGTGCCCCTGATAATATGGTAACGGACACCGGGCAGGTCTTTTACACGCCCGCCACGAATGAGTACCACCGAATGCTCCTGGAGATTATGGCCAATGCCGGGGATGTATGAAGTAACCTCCATACCGTTTGTAAGCCTGACACGGGCGACCTTTCTAAGTGCTGAATTAGGCTTCTTGGGTGTGGTTGTATATACTCTGGTACACACCCCCCTGCGCTGAGGACAGGAATCCAGCGCCGGTGCCTTGGTCTTTTTCTTGATCTTCGCCCGTCCCTTTCTTACCAACTGATTAATAGTGGGCATACTTATGCTCCTGATGCTTCCTTTTTATCCCTCTGGCCTTCATTCATAAATGGCCTTGAAAACAGGGATAATATCCTGTTAAAACTCCTGGTGTTAAAAGCGCAATAGAGGCCTATTCCATCAATTCCTCGTCACGCGCTTCAGTACAAATGTGAATGAGGGATTAATGGCGCCCCAAAATCAAAGTCCGCTTTTAATAAACGGTTCGAACTTCCTTGTCAAGCCCAATTGTTCAGTTTTCGCCACTGGCATAAAAATTATGGTGATGGCGCATCAGATATAATAGGATTCATTCACCGTTTTTTTAACGTGAATCACACAGGGTGTGAATTATGAGCCATTAGTAATGCTCAAACGGTAATTTTTGTATCTGCTCAGGGGGTTCCGCATCTGTTGCGTTGTTGAGGGCTCGAAGTACGGGAAGAAGTACGACTCCGCCCCCTCCGCCTTGCATCTGCAGCATCCCCTGAGCATTATATATGCAGTGTTATGTAAACCGAACTGGATGATATGACACTCAGATTCAGGTGAAATTAAATGGAACAAAGCTATATATATGAAAACGGTCTTCTTGCCGTTGACATAGGCAACACTCATACGGTTACAGGGCTGTTCATGGACGGAAGACTCATGGGAAGATGGCGAATCCGTTCTGACAGGTACGCTACCGAAGATGAGCTTGCCATCAAACTGAATGCCCTTCCCCTTTCCAGCATGCATATCTTCTCCGCAGCCTCTGATGTTGTGATTTCAAGTGTTGTGCCTCCGCTTACAGAGGCCTGGGAACGCATGACGCAGAAATACTTTGGCTGCGAGGCCCTGGTTATTCTGAAAAATATTGATCACGGCATGCCCATAAGGTACAAGCGACCGTTTGAAATAGGAGCGGATCGCATTGTGAATGCCATCGCGGCCTGGAACCGATTCCATACAGCCATTGTGGCTATTGATTTTGGAACCGCTACCACCTTTGACTGCATCTCTGATAAAGGTGAATATCTTGGCGGAGCCATTTCGCCTGGCCTCAAGCTGGCCTCTGAGATGCTGTCCTCCAAAACCTCGAAACTTCCCTTAGTTGAGCTTGACATCCCCCCTGGACCTGCCCTTGCGCAGGATACGGTTTCAGCCATAAGAAGCGGTATTGTTTATGGTTTTGCAGCCCTTGCCGATGGTCTTGCCTCCAGGCTCAGGGAAGAATTTGACAGTAACGCAGTCATTGTTGCCACAGGTGGCTTTGCATCCACCGTAGCCCGCCACAGCAGTTTAATAGAAAAAGTGCTGCCTGACCTGACCCTTGAAGGTCTCTACTCCATATACCAACGCTACCGTTCTGGCATAAATTCAGCATAGGAGATAGTGATTACAGCCTGAAAAAACGAAATTTTTCCGTACTGAGATGTCTTTCGTACTCTCCATGCCCCTTGACGCTTAGACTTGGCACATATATTGTATATGTATGGGAAAGCTATTCAAATCTCCATAGACAATACCGGCTTTTCAAGAGCAGAAACGCATAGCGTCAAGGGATTATTTTAATCATATGGCATTGGAATTACGTCAAAATCTGAAACTGGCACAGCAGCTTGTAATGACACCACAGCTGCAGCAGGCCATCAAGCTTCTTCAACTTTCCCGGATTGAACTCATTGAATCCATAAATCAGGAACTTGAAGCCAACCCTGTGCTGGAAGAATCTACTGCCATGGATGAACCCTCGCCGGACAAGGCTGAGGGGGTAAAACAGGAAGATCAGGGTCAGTCATGGGAAAAGGAGCCTATCCCCGGGCTTGCCTCAACAGAAGA
>JALVQQ010000282.1:0-2015 GCA_027025395.1 Deltaproteobacteria bacterium
CAACCGCCATTGGGGTCTCCAGGTCAATAAAACCGTGCATGATTCGGTAACAGATGGCGGAAGGTGAATATTTGCTCGATATTACCTCAAGACAGGCCTGAGCAATCTTATCTTTCGGAACGTTTAATATGGATTCATACTGCCCCGCGAAGCTTGTATCTGAGTCCTCGCCAACAGCGCTACTCCTTACCGACCAGTATTTAATATCCCTGAATGTTTCAGCATTCATATTCTCCATGATTGCGTCCGTCACATCTGGTGGAAGCTCGGAGGAACGAATAAGGTCGATTATGGCTTCGGAATGTTTTTCAAGGGAGGCGGGGGAGGTTATGTCTATTTTGGCGAGATGATCGGAAATGGGACCGGTCAGTCCGTTAAATTCCAGGAAGTAGTAAAAGGCGTTGGTTGTTATGACAAAAAATTCAGGGCAAGGCAGGGCAAGTTCACCGGCTATGACGCTAAGCCCAAGGGCCTTGCCGCCAATTGCCTCGGGATCCGGGTCGGTTTCCTCAAGCAGCTGACGCCTTGACAGTGTGAACGGAGGAGAAAAATTGTAATCAGGAGGCGCCTTCAGGAATTTAATGTAAAAATCTATCTTGCGAAAGTAATCCTTTAGTGACGCATATTCAGCAGGAGACATAATTTCCAGATCATTGACCATGCACCCCACTGCCTGGCATAATTTTTCGGTCAAACGCTCAACCCTTGAAAAGCCGCAAGGTTTCCGGCCATAATAAACCTCTTCAAGTTCCGCCATAAGCTCATGAGCCTCATGATCCCTGGCCAGCAGATCCTTGAATGCCTCATATTTTTCACGCAGAAGCGTTCCCGGGGCAATTACAGAATAGGTCCAGTGCTTGAATAGGTTGTTTAACCGCATCGTTTTTTCCTTTTTAAAGACCGATTACAAAATGGAATTTGGTCACATGACAACATCCTTGAATGTAATCAGTATAGGGAGAAAAGCAAAAATTGTCACTGGAAAAGTTGACATTCGTGTTGCTGGTCTGGTCTGAACCGGGTTTTTCATGGTTGGCGGTTTACGGCAACCCATTGATCCATGGCTGTGACACATCCATGAACAACTTGATGACATGTGCACGGAAACAGGTAGATTGCCTGCGGATGCTGACAATCGGGAAAGCAAATCCAGACAGCGGCAAGAAACGCTCTGCCAAGGCAGAATACTTATTATTTTCTTGCCAAATATTCAAACTTAAGGCACGGCTTCAATTTCGCTTTCATTTTTTCTAAATTTCAATGTCTGCCCATTCCAGAAGCCTGTCAGTCGCAATTCCTGCCACAAAGGCAATGCTCATGTTTGTGGTGGCAATACCGATGCCTGCTATCAGAAAGGTGATAAACAAATCCCTTTTTTGCCTTATGTCCCTTGTCAGAAGCGCCAGCTCAAGCCCTGCAAACAGCAGCAATGTGCCAAGCACCGCATTTGGTATGGAAGACAGGAGTGCAATGCCCGCCCTGCCAAGAAGGACTGCGATCAGCATAAAGACAAGCCCTATCATTATGTTCGATCCGCCGGTTCTGGCCCCGAAGCGGTAATGGGCAGCAAGTCCTCCGGCGCCGTGACACATTGGCATGCCCGCCACAAAACCTGCCAATATATTCGCCACTCCCATGTCAAGGGCCAGTTTCCTGTTCGAAATTTTTTTTGTCTTTTCCCCTGCTCCAAACAGCTTTTCTGCTGTGTCAACCGTGCCTATAACGGCATTTCCTATTGTAAGGGGAACCTGCGGAATCACCAGGAGGACAAGGGCAGTGACAATGTCATTCATGCCTGGCAGAAAAAAGTGAACAGCCCCGGGCCCAAAACTCCACTGCACGCCCTTCAAGGAACCGAACGCGATGCCAAGGGCCATGCCAAGGGCTACAATTACCATGGCTGCTGGAAAACGCCGGTTTGAAATGAGTAGAAGCACAAGGAGCGCCGACGCAATGCCAACCAGAAGGTTAACAGACACGCTGCCGGCAATAGTCACATTGCCGGCTTCCTGCAG
>JALVQQ010000282.1:2025-5723 GCA_027025395.1 Deltaproteobacteria bacterium
TTCCGGCTCCCTGCAGCAGGAGTTCGGGCTTACGGATAAAGGAGATGCCTTTTATTATGAGGACAAAACCCAGCCCCAGCTGAATTCCGCGCACAATGGGCTTTGTGAAAAAATTTGCCAGTCTGTCCATAATCCCCGACAAGGCCAGGAAAACAAGGATAATTCCGAACAGAAGTCCGGCCGCTGACATTACAGACAAGGAAATTTTCGCAGGATAGGCTATGGCTATTGCCGCAACCACCTTGAGGGGCTGAACAGGAATTGGCAAATTGTAGTAGAGACCGGTGGCCAGATAAAAAAGCCCCACCAGCATAAAGACCGTGCTGAAATCAAGGTTATTGATCGTAACCAGTGCGACAGACAACGGTATGAGGGTGCCCAGATCCCCAAGTGATCCGGCAAATTCGACACGGTCAAACCGGTAGGCGCCTATTTGCATCCCCCCTCCTTTTCAGTCCTGACGTGAGCGTTTCAAAAACTTGCAAGATTATATGCCTGCCTGATCATCGGCTGTAACAGGAGTTGACACGGTCTCCACTCTTTTTGAATTGAATAATAGCAGACAGGCAACCGGCTGGACATGAAGCCCGACATTTAACATGCCTAAATAATTACCCTTGCGAACAACGTGGTCTTATGCAAGGTGCAGGATTTCAGGCCTCCATGTTTCGAGGCACTGCTGCCATGTCAGCATCTGCGCAAGGAGTGCCCATGATTTGTCATTATAACATTTTGCATAGTTATATCCACATAATAAATGCAATGACAGACTTTTTGTCATTTGTCCGGTGACGCGGGATGGCTCCCCATCCACCGGAACGCAATCGCAGGTTCTTTGCTTTATGCCCGCCGTTCTGGTATTCTTCCATCGAACCGGGCGTTACCCGCGTTTTTTCGCGGCTCGCCATACTTTCCATCTGGTCATGAAACTGGACAGCTCTCAGGCCGGAAATGCGGTAAACCATTCCGGCGGTACTGGACAAAACACTCGCGGCAAATTCAACCGTCACTTCAAACCTATGGAGGCAAGGCCATGAAGTTTATAGCCAGACTGGCGGCAGTCATTGCAGGAATCATTATTCTGCTAATCGCTGCATCATTTATCCTCCTGAAGGTGCTTGTAACACCTGAACGGATAAAAGCCACTGTTATTCCATTGGCGGAAAAGACACTCAACCGCACCGTTACGCTTGATGATGTTGCAATAAGCCTCTTTTCAGGCATTGAACTGAAGGGACTCACGGTAATGAATGCATCCGGAGACAGTCCCTTTATTTCCTGTGGCACTGCGGAACTGCATTACAAGTTGATGCCGCTGCTTGATGGAAAAATTGAAATCAATGAAATCAGACTGGAAGCTCCCCATGCTGAAATCACAAGATACAAGGACGGCCGCTTCAATTTCAGCGACATTATAGAAGCCATATCGTCGGCCAAAAGGGAAAAAGAGAAGGAACGAGTCAGCCTTGCGCCCACCGGGCCGCCCGCAACTTCAAAACTTGAACCCGCCACCCGCACGGGAGCCGCCTGGGCGGCCGAAACGACAGCCAGAGACTCTGCCGGGAACAGGGACGCTTCAAAGGCTGACACCCGGCAGCCCCTGGACATCACTATCTCAAATATCTCAATCACCCGTGGGCATCTGAAATTTCACGACCTTGCGGCACCTTCCCCCGTAACCACAGAGGTAGATAATTTCACCCTTTCGCTCAAAAACTTTTCCCTGGATTCCCCCTGCCCTGTCAAGGCAGGCGCGGCATTGAACGGCGCTGCAATCAGATGCACGGGAAGCGTGGTCCTGAACGGAGCAACAGCAGACCTTGACATCAACATTGACAAACTGAATGTGGTTCACTTCCTGCCATATTTTCAGAAATCCGTTCCCGGCAAGCTTGAACGGGCTCTCTTCAGCGCTGATCTTAAGATAAAAACCATGCCTGGCAAGGTAATCTGCGCCGGTTCAGCCACTCTGTCCGGCATTGACTTTACACCGTCTGCAAACCCAGGGGCAACGCTTGAAGACGCTGACTTGCATCTCGATATGGAAATAAACCTTGATCAGGAAAAACATGCCCTTGGCATCGACAGGGGAAGGATCACCTTTAACAATATAATTGCCAATGCCACAGGCAAGGTAACCGGCCTGGACAAGAAACCGAATCTCAACCTGAAAATCGAGCTGCCATCACAGCCGGTCCGCAATATCACAAGCTCCGTGCCCAAGGCATTTGCCCGAAAAGCCGCCTCCCTTTCGCCCGGCGGCAAACTGGGCATTGTGGCGCGCGTGCAGGGCTCTCCGGACAAGGGCACGGCCCTGCTCAAGGATACCATGATGCAACTTGCGGATTTGAGCGCTACTGTATCCGGCATCCCGGTTGTGCTTAACGGGAAAATCCTTCAGCAGGCTGACAAGGTTCACAGTGAGGCATTGACTGTTAAAGCCGGTGACTACACCTTGAATGTGGACATGAGGGCCTGGAATATCTTCCGCAAGCCGGTAAAACTTGTCCTTGACATTGATTCGCGGATCATAAATCTCGATGACCTGCTGGCAGGCGCAAAAGGAGAAGGCGCAACGGCGGCGGACGGCGCGCCCTCTGCCAAGGCCGCAAATAATGATGAAGGGACTGTTACGCAATCCGGTTCAGGCCGCAAGGGCACGGCCGGGAACGGCACGGAAACCGCCGACGCAGGCCCGCTTGATATTCCCCTTGATGCAAAGGGCAGCCTGCATGTTGCGGAACTCGTCTATCACAGGATTCCACTGAAAAACCTGCGGATAAACTGGACGCTTAAAAACAACCGGCTCCACCTGATACAGGATGCGGAACTTGCGGGGGGCACGGTTCACAAGGTCGTGAATGTGGATTTTGCCGTAAAAGGTTTCAGGTATGATGGAGAGTTCGCCTTCAGGCACGCACTCGCCCAGTCAATTCTGAAGTATGTTTCGCCTTCGGCCGGAGATCTTGTGTACGGTATCATGAATCTTGAAGGTGATTTCAGCGGAGCCGGGACAGCGCCGTCCACCATCAAAAAACGTCTCTCTCTTGAGGGAAAATGGAATCTGCAGGATGCAAGATTCGGAAATGCCGCGATAGTAACCGCCATTGCCGGTTTTTTGAATCTTGGTGAAGAGTTGCGGAATGTTGACCTGGACAAGGCAGATGGAAATTTCAGGATTGAAGAGGGCAAAGTAATCTTTGCCGGACGGTTTTCATCTGACAAGATCAGGCTTGCACCTGAAGGCACCGTGTCTCTTGACGGGGATACAGACATAAGACTCAACCTGAGACTGTCTCCCAAACTGGCGTCAAGGTTGAATGGCGACCGGTTCGGCTCTCTGTTCAAAGACAAGGATGGGTGGACTGCTGTTCCGGTACTTGTCCGCGGCTCTGCCAGCAGCCCGTCGCTCGCCCTGGATACCTCAGCGGTTGCCAGCCAGCTGAAACAGGAGGCGGTCAGGCAGATTTCAGACAGCCTTTTCGGCAAAAATGATAAAAAAGTCCCGGAAACCGACAAAACCGGCGACTCATCTCCTGACACCCGTCAGAAAGGTCAAAAAGAGGTGAAACCGGAACAGAAACTGCTTGAAAATGCCATAAACAGCCTGTTTGGCGGCAAAAAACAGTAATGCTTGACATCACTCCAGCGGACATGGAGAACAGTGCGTTTTCCTGCCGTGATGGTTTGACATGAAA
>JALVQQ010000282.1:5733-8972 GCA_027025395.1 Deltaproteobacteria bacterium
TGAAATGATCAACAGATACAAAAACATTCTGCTTTTTTCAGCCGCTGTAATCCTTTCAGCCCTGGTCCTGTGGTACTTTGCCGCCAGGGGAAAAAACGAATTCACATCGGCATGGAAACAGCAGTTCATGCATCTGCGGGCGGATCTTACCATTGAGGGTGTGGATTACCGGCGCATGACTCCCAAAGGCCAGAGATGGGGGCTGCGCGCCGATATTGTCCGTATTTACGAAAACCGGAACCGGATGGATATTGACCATCCGGTAATAACCTTTTTTATAAATGACGGGGGAAAGATCACGGTTACGTCAGACACGGGATGCTACCAAAGAGGAAAAGGTCTTTTTTCCGTGGAAAAACATGTTATTGTTAGGTTCGAAAATGGAGAACGCCTTTATGCCGACATTCTTAACTATGATCAGGCAAAAGAACTGATATGGAGTGACCGGCCAGTGGTTCTGAAGCGTGATGACGGCCTCGTGGTAAATGCCAGGAGCATGAAGTACCAGACATCCAGAGGCATTCTGACATTGACGGATCAGGAGTCCATTATTCCTGTTTCAGAAAATGACTTTTCCTGAAACCGGCTGTCTCTTCCGGACTGGCGTTTGACGGCAGAAAGGGAAAAATTGCGTTTCGTGCAAACCAACAACCTGGAGCAAGCATAATGAAACCATCCTTCTTTTCCTGTCTTGACAGGCAGGATGCCTGTATAAAATTTTCCATTCTTGCGCTAACTGTCTTTTCTTTAATCTTTCCCCTTTATCCTCGCCATGTTCAGGCTGCTGGCAAGGATATGCGGAAGGCTCCCCCTATTCACATCAAGAGTGATACCATGGAAGCTGCGGACAAGGATGGAACCGTTATCTTCAGGGGAAATGTGGTGGCAATAAGGGGAGACCTGACAATCAACTCCGACTCGCTGAAGATTATCTACAAAAACAGTGATGAAAAGGACGCTGATGGCAAGAAAAAGAGGACGCTCAGCAGAATCATTGCCACAGGACACGTGAAGATAGTACAGGGGAAAAAGGTAGGAACCGGAAAAGAGGCAGTTTATGACAAGGGTTCTGAAAAACTTGTCCTGATTGGCGATGCCCAGGTATGGGAAGGAGAGAACCGCATCAAAGGCACAAGAATTACCCTGTACCTGAATGAAAACAGGAGCGTTGTTGAAAGCACAGGTAACCAGAAGGTTGAAGCGACTGTCTATGCTGACTGACCGGATATCTTCTTGATGAACAGGGCAGTTTCAGAAAACCCGGCAGTGACAACCCTTAAAGCTTCAAATCTTGTCAAGCGTTACAGGGGCAAGGCGGTTGTCGACGGCGTAAGCCTTGAACTTGAAACCGCGTCCATCGTCGGGCTGCTCGGGCCTAACGGAGCAGGAAAAACCACTACCTTTTACATGATTGCCGGGCTCATAATGCCCGACGAGGGTGTCATCAGGCTTGGAGACGCGGACATTACCACCCTGCCCATGCATGTACGGGCGCGCATGGGCATAACATATCTGCCCCAGGAGGCATCGGTTTTCCGCCGTCTTTCTGTTGCGGACAATGTTCGCCTTGTGCTTGAGGCCAAGGGGCTTGGAAAAAAAGAAATTGAGGAACGCACTGCCGAGCTGCTTGAGGATATGGGGCTTTCGGCACTTGCAGACCGGCGGGGGGAAGTGCTTTCCGGCGGTGAGCGGAGACGGGTAGAGGTCATGCGGGCGCTTGCCACCGATCCTGAATTCATACTGCTGGATGAACCTTTTGCCGGAGTGGATCCGCTCTCAATAGCAGACCTGCAGGAAATCATCAGGGATCTTAAAAGACGGAACATGGGCATATTCATATCCGACCATAATGTCCGTGAGACCCTGACGGTATGTGACAGGGCCTACATTGTAAGCGACGGAAAGGTCATTGAATCAGGCACCCCCGAGCACATTGCAGGCAGCAGCGTGGCAAGGCGCGTCTATCTTGGAGAAAATTTCCATCTTGGCTGAGACCCTGGAAAAAGACGACATGCAGCCCGCATCCTGGCAAAAAACAGATTTCAGGAGGCATCAAACGGTCTGACCTGACGCACAAATCGCCATGTTCCGGACCCCATTGACACAAGGCGCACCTCCTGTCCACAAGGCCGGAAAAATCATAGTCCCCGAGCTGGGCTAACTGCTTGCAGGGACATGAATAACCAAATATTTCAACCACCCAAGTTGAGCATTTCAAAATGCGGAAACTGTTTTTCCAATAAAATTAAAAGGAGTTATATCGACTTCAGCTTTCCAATTTTGAAACCCTTCGGGATTGCCGGCTTCACTGCATCTCCTTTGTCATCGCTCTTCCCGCATAGCCTGCGCAGCGGGAAGCCCACTTTCGCGGATATGCAGCAAATCTGACAATCGCCCAACTTGGGAAACAGCAACTGAACGGGAGAACAACCATGAAGTATGCATCCAATGTAGAGTCAATGTGCCAGGTTACGCTTGGCACAAATCACGGCCCTGCTCCGATTCCTGAAGAGGGAGACTGGGTACAGTCACGAAAGATAGAAGATATCAGCGGCCTCACCCACGGGGTAGGCTGGTGTGCGCCTCAGCAGGGGGCATGCAAACTGACTCTGAATATAAAAAATGGCATCATAGAAGAAGCGCTGATTGAGACCATAGGCTGTACCGGCATGACACATTCGGCGGCAATGGCCTCTGAAATACTGCCGACCAAAACCATACTCGAGGCGCTTAACACAGACCTGGTATGCGACGCCATAAACACAGCCATGCGCGAACTCTTTCTCCAGATAGCTTACGGGAGGAGCCAGTCAGCCTTTTCTGATGGCGGTCTTCCTGTTGGTGCCGGATTTGAAGACCTGGGCAAGGGTTCCAGAAGCGTCATTGGAACCACCTACGGGACAGCGCTCAAGGGCCCCCGTTATCTGGAAACGGCTGAAGGGTACATAATGGAGCTGGGCCTTGACTCAAACAATGAAATTATAGGCTACAAATTTGTAAATCTGGGAATCATGATGGAGGCCATCAAACAGGGGGCTGACCCCGGAGAAGCATTCGAAAAGGCATCCGGAGTTTATGGCCGCTTCAATGAGGCAGTAAAAACCATCGACCCGCGCAAGGAGTAGGAGGATTATCATGGCCCTTTTTGAAGGATATCAGCAGAGAATCAGCCAGATCACACCGGTTCTTGAAAAATACGGAATCAAGGACCTGCAGGAAGCAAGAGAGATAACCCGGTC
>JALVQQ010000283.1 GCA_027025395.1 Deltaproteobacteria bacterium
GACACTGTCATGGCTGTTCCTTACCGTGTTCTGGTGGGCGATATGGAGCAGTTCCGTACGCCTGGAACGCCTTAGACAGGTTCTGCGCGACCGTTTTTCGTGGTTTTTCGGATTTTTTTTCCTATATCTTTGCTGGACGGCCAGGAACTCTTTTGTATTAGACGCCTCTTTCTATGAGCTCTTCCAGTATTTTACCATTTTAAATCTCTTTGTTGCCCTTTCAGTTCTGTGGCAGGATGAGGAGATGCTGCTTTTTTCCATAAAGTCGGTGTGTTCGGCGTTTGCAGTAGTTACCGCAATAGGCCTTTACCAGCTGTGGCGTCCTATTCCCTGGCTTATTTCAGTGGCTCAAAAATGGCAGGCGCAGAATGCATCTACCTTTGGATATAAAAATCCCGCCGCACAGGCAGTGCTTGGGCAGATGTTCCTTTTGCTGGCCCTGGCATTGAGGTCGGCGGGAAGGAACAGAAAGCTGCTTTCCTTCATTACAGCAACGGCCTTTCTGGCAGAGGTCTTTTACCTGGCGACGCTGCAGAGCCGAACCTGTTATTTTGCCTTTGGAGTTACATTGCTGTTTGCAGTGGCGCTTATCCTGTTCCGGCTGGTAAGGAGGGGAGATTGGCGGATTGTAGGGATTATTCTGTCAGTGGCAGTGGCGGCAGGAATAATTTTTTCGCTTACCGTGCTTAAGTCCCCGGCGGTGCACAAACGTTTTGACATGATGATGGTCTACCTGAAATCCCCTTCAAGGTTTCTTGAAAGCGACAGGGGAATCTATCTCCGGAACTCGATCAATATGGCGGAAAAAAACCGGTTTGGAGTGGGGATAGGCAACTGGGAATTTGCCTATCCCGCATACAGGAAGGTGGGACAAGATTATTTTTTCACAAAGTGGATACAGGTGCGCAGGGCCCATGGTGATTATGCGCAGATGCTGGGGGAAACGGGCTGGATAGGACTGGGCATATTTCTGGTTGTTTTGGGCTGGATTCTGTACAGAGGGTGGACCTTCCTGCGGTTGGATGAATACTGGCGCTATTTTTTATTGTTTCAGTTTGTTGCATTGATGCTGATTATGCTTTCTGACTATTCGATTGAAATGCCATATCATAAATTTATGTTTTTCACTGTGATGTCCATGGTAAATGCTGCTGCCCTGGGAATGCGATCAACAGGCAGGTAGACGAGCCTGGAAATGTCATTCCGGCAGAATAGGCGCGGCGGAGAAGCTTTTCAAAAGAAGCTTCAAAATTTGTCTGTCTCCGCCAGCACGGCACGAGACGTGATAAATATGTCTGGTCAGATTTGACCAGCCATGTTCAGACATGGCCACTGATGTATTTGCTGTCCGGGTCTTGCCGTTCGGTCCCGGCCTGTATCTTCGGTGCCGTGGTGACTGGGGTGTTGGCGCAGGGGGCACAAAAATTGCTAATTTTTCAAGGTGTCATGGCTAATACAATCAAGTATATATTTTCCTTGTGTGTATGCATTATGATCATGGCATCAGGTCCGGTCCAGGCCCGGCTTGATGTTGACGGTATCGAGCATGCCTTGCTGCACAGGGTGAATACGCTGCGGGCGTTCTATCTGTCAGTTGAGGCTACATATACCGCTTCCGGCGAGTTTGTGGATAAGGAAGGCAATGTCATTCCCCTGTCTCAAATGCCTTTTTCCCTGAGCCTGAGCGAAGAGTTAAGTGCTGCCGCCAGGAGCCATGCAAGGGATATGATAGACAGGGTTTATTACGATGTAGATACACCTTCTGGAATTACACCTGCGGAAAGGGCTGTTGAGTTTGGCTATCAGCCGGTATTTGTTGAAGAAAGTCTGGGGGCTGTAGCCTTTTTCGGCATGATTGCTCCGGAATCCGCAGCGGATATGATTTTTGATGAGATCAGTTTTCATGTGGCCGGCTTGTTTTCGTCGAACTGCACAAGAATTGAGGCAGAACCCATTTTGAATCCATACGTTACCCAACTTGGTGTAGGCTTGCAGGGAGGCGTGATAGTAATAGATGGCGAATACTTTAATGTTTATGTGCTGGTGCTGGACTTTGGTTGTCCTGTCCCGGAAGACAATGATTCAAGGATAGTCTGGGGGCACATATTTAACGATGTGAATGGAAACGGCCTCTACGACCGAAATGAGGGGATGGCCGGACTCATGGTGAAACTGGCCGGTGATCTGATTCCGGCATTCAGTCCGGCTCCGGCGCCGAGATTTGGGGTTTCAACCGATGGAGCTGGATTCTATCTTATGAAAGTACCGCCCGGTGACTATATGTTGTCTGTGACAGCCGGCGAGCAAATTCTTGAACAATATCCGGTTGATTTGCTAAATAACAGAGTTATTCAAAATGATATGGCGTTTGCTCCGCAGGTGGAGAGGCCTGGTGTTGAATGGTGAGCAATTTATATTCAAGATGGCTGTCGTGTGGTGTGTCGTTATGTATATTTGCCGTGGTTGCAACATATTATGTATCTCTTGCGGAAAAGAAGAGTGCGGCTGCGAGGATTAACACGCTGGTCGATGCAGCCCAGGTGAATGCACGCAAAATGCGTAACAAAGACTCCAAAAAGTTGGTACAGTCGCAATTCGCGCCTTATATTATGGAGGCGATTGAACAATATGAGGCCCGGCACGGTTACTGGAAGGATCTATACAGAACCAGCCTGGCAATAGCCATTCATTATTATCACAGCGGCTACCTGACCCAGGCGTTAAGAACCCTGAGTAGCAGTCGTTCTCAGCATCCGCTGTTTATTAATTTTTTTGATGCGGCAAAGATTATATATGAGGATGCAGGGTTGACCCATAAGGTAGAAGAGTGTAAACGTATTCTAAAATCCATTTCGCACGATTCAGGGGACGGGCTTCTTGTGCTAGAGATTCAGAAATCGGATTGTATCTAGCCTGTTTCGAGTGACCAGAGGCCTGTTTAATTA
>JALVQQ010000284.1 GCA_027025395.1 Deltaproteobacteria bacterium
TTATGCACCAGTGGGTTCAGGATATGAATTTTTTCTCCGACAATCAGCATGTTACTCTCCCTGGCGTTGATGGTGTTCAGGTGATGCAGGATAGTTCCCCCGGTTTTTAATGCGGCTGGCCGTGACGTGTTCAGGAAAGACCTGGAAGGGAGGAGAGCGGGAGGGGAATCTGCGGCGGGCTGCATGTTCTGGATGAGTTTGAACAGTTGGGCAGGCAGGTGCAAATTTCCCTGGCTGGAATCCTTGGCCCACGAAGTTTCCAGCTTCTCCCCCCAGGCCGGTCTCCCGGCTTATGGATTAAAACCTACTCGCCTCTCCTTCCCGCCGGCAGGCAGTGGATATACCGAGGTTTTCGTATCCAATTACGGTTGCGGGCCAGCGCCGGATTTTCACCGGACTTCCCGATTATCCCCTGAGATCAGGGGCACCTGAGGTAATTTTTTGAAAGACTAACCCAAAAAAAACTGATGTCAAGTGCAGCCACTGAGAATAATGGCTATACTGCACGGTAGCGCAGTAACATACTGTCCCGGTGTAATCATGGTTCCGGCCCGCCCCTGGCGGCAGGCGGATTCCCTGGATTACCCGGCGCAACAAGGGGAAGCTATGAAGAAAATTGCCGTTTATCCCGGTACATTCGATCCGGTAACCAATGGGCATCTTGATGTTATAAGGCGGGGTCTCAGCATGTTTGACCGGGTTATAGTGGCCGTTGGCATAAACCCCGGTAAAAAACCCCTGTTCAATTTTGAAGAGCGGGTTGAGATACTCAACCAGGTACTGGACGGAGTGGAACGGGTTGAGGTGGCGGGCTTTGACGGCCTGCTGGTTGATTTTGCAAATGAAGTCGGTGCATGTGCTATCCTGAGGGGGCTCAGGGCCGTCTCGGATTTTGAATATGAACTCCAGCGGGCCCTTATGAACCGAAAACTCGACCGCAATATAGAAACTGTATTTCTCATGACCGGATTCCGGTGGATATACATAAGTTCAACCATAGTCAAGGAAGCCGCGCGTTTTGGGGGAAGCCTTGAGGGACTTGTTCCTGAATGCGTGGAACAGCGCATGAGGGAAAAGTATGCCGCCATGTGCAGCGGGAAGTGAGGGTAAAACGTATTCCCTATGCGGCACCTGCCGGACAACGGTTCAATGCATTGACAGGGGCTGCTGTGGCCCTGGCCGGTTATGCCTCTGGTTCAGCCTGGCATCCCGGCAAGTTTTGAAAATTTGAAGAAATGATTTTTCGCGTTATTAAAAGGGGTTGCATCTGTCATGATTTTCATGATTCACTGTTATTCATTAGTCGTGGGAATTTGCATGCAACCTGACTATAATTGGATTCATCGCTGGCGGATATGCGCCAGATACGCCAACAGCCGAACACGGCGATGGGCCAGGAAGTTTTGAGGGTATTAATTGGAAAAGTCGGCATAGCAACACTGGAGAATAAAAATGTATAAAGTGAAAATTTTCGGTGCTGGTTCCATTGGGAATCACCTTGCAAATGCCTGCCGCAGGAAGGATTGGCAGGTTTCCATTTGTGACATAGACAGGGAAGCCCTTGAACGCACGCGCACAGACATATATCCTGCACGCTATGGAAAATGGGACAATGAGATAAGGCTTGCCACACCTGGAGAGCTTGAAAACGAGGACTTTGACCTTGTTATCATCGGCACCCCGCCTGATTCCCACATGGCCATTGCCTGTTCAGAGCTTGAGCGCAGGCCCCCCAGGGTGCTTCTGATTGAAAAACCTGTCTGCACCCCGTCACTTGAAGATGCTGACAAGCTGGTGAATTTGCAGAAAGAGGCCGGTACATTTGTGGCCGTGGGATACAACCATACGCTTACGGCCCACAGCCAGAGGGCAGCGGAAATCATTAGCCAGGGTCTTCTTGGAAAGACACAGACAATTTCTGCCGCATTCCGCGAGTACTGGGGCGGTATCTTCGGGGCTCACCCCTGGCTTTCAGGGCCTGAGGACAGTTACCTTGGATTTTCCCAAAGGGGAGGCGGGGCAGGTGGTGAACACTCCCATGCAACAAACATCTGGCAGCACTTTGCATGGCTCACCGGCTCTGGCAGGATCAATCGTGTAATGGCCATGCTGGATATGGTGGATGACGGCAAGGTAAGTTATGACCAGCTGTTCATGGTAAATGTCCAGACAGACAAGGGGCTTGTTGGCTCAATCATCCAGGATGTTGTAACCGAGCCACCGGTCAAGGCCGCAAGGGTCCAGGGCGACCAGGGATTCCTGGAATGGACCGTGAACATTGATTCCAGCCATGATGGCCTCAGGTATGCAGGTAGTGATGGCAAAACTTGTGAGGAACTCTTTCCCAAGACCAGGCCTGATGATTTTGCCGGGGAGATCGCCCATATTGGCGGGATACTAGGCGGTGCTTCTCCTGAAGACTCGCCAATAGCCGTTACCAGGGGCCTTGACACCATGCTGGTGGTAAGTGCCGCATATCTTTCCCACAAGCACGGACGCCCAGTAAAAATAAATTATGAAGCTGGCTACAGCATAGATGCGCTGGAGCTTGAATAATACCTGAATTGAGCGTTTCAAAAATTTGAAGAAATGATTTTATACGATATTAAAAGGAGTTATATCTATCATACTCTTCAACTTTTGAAACCCTTCGGGATTGCCGGATTCACTGCATCTCCTTTGTCAGAGAAATTCCCATATAGCCGACTATTATGGGAATTTCCCTTTGGCGGATCTACAGCAAATCCGACAATCGCTCAACCCAGGTAATAATATCAGAGAGGAAACAGTGAAAAACGATTTTGATTTTGACGGATTATTTACCTACGATCTTGCAAACAATCACCAGGGTGATGTTGAACACGGGCTCAGGATCATAAAAGAGATCGGAAAGGCAAACGCCGCCGGAGGTGTAAGGGGTGCCTTCAAGTTTCAGTTTCGTCAACTTGAGACCTTTATTCACCCTGATTTCAAAGACAGAAAAGATGTCAAGCATATCCCCCGTTTCATGGGCACGGCCCTTAAAAAGGAAGATTATGCCAGGTTTACCCAGGCTGTAAGGGATGCCGGCATGTACACAATGTGTACCCCCTTTGATGAGGAGTCTGTTGACCTGATAAATGAACTTGGCATTGAAATAATTAAAATTGCCAGTTGTTCAGCATCAGACTGGCCTCTTCTTGAAAAGGTGGCAAGTGCGCACAAGCCTGTGGTTGCGTCAACCGCTGGGCTCAGCATGGCCAAGATTGACAGGCTGGTAAGCTTTTTTGAGTTTAAGAACGTACACTTTGCACTGATGCACTGCGTTGCGCTATATCCAACCCCCATAGACAAGCTGGAGCTTAACCAGATAAGGCTCTTGCGGGAACGGTATCCCAATGTGCCTGTTGGTTTCTCAACCCACGAGGACCCTGACAACTTTATACCTGTCCGCATGGCATATGCCCTGGGGGCAAGGCTTTTTGAGCGTCACGTGGGTATTGCCGCTGGCAAGCATAAGCTTAACGCCTACTCCTCCACACCTGAACAGGTGTCAAGGTGGATAGCGGCATATAACGAGGCAAGGCAGGCCTGCGGCGGTGAGTTTCGCAGTCCTGCCCCGCCAGAGGAACTTGCATCGCTCCGCTCCCTCATGCGTGGTGTTTATGCAAAGGAGCCCATCAAGAAAGGAGAAAAAATCACCAGGGACAAGGTCTTTTTTGCAATGCCGCTTCAGGAAAAACAGCTTACAAGTGGCGAGTGGGTTGATGGAATTGAAACTGACAGGGATTATGCTGCCAATGAACCCATTGACGAAATAGTTGCAAACTCCCCGCTTCCTGCAAGGGAGATTATCTATCGAATCATGCTCCAGGTCAGGGGTATGCTCAACCAGGCCAGGATAGTTATCGGCAAGGACAGCAGCATAGAGCTTTCGCACCATTACGGTCTTGAGCGTTTCAGGGAGTTTGGTGCTGTAATTATCACCTGCATAGACCGTGAATACTGTAAAAAGCTCATAATCATGCTTCCCAGGCAGAAACATCCATATCATTTTCACAAGAAAAAGGAAGAGACCTTCCAGCTCCTCTATGGAGACATGGAGGTTGAGCTTGCAGGAAGGAGGATAAAGGCAGAACTTGGCGATACCATACTGGTCAAGCCGGAAACGTGGCACAAGTTTCATACCCTGGACGGGGCAATTTTCGAAGAGGTCTCAACAAGGCATTATAATGATGATTCTTTCTACGAAGATGAAAGGATAGCCCGTCTTCCAAGGGAGGCCAGGAAGACCGTGATCCCCAACTGGAATGCCCTTGCCGAATCTTAACCATGCCTGTACGAGTTGTGGTGCTGGACTTTGACGGGACGCTTATCGACTCCAACCAGCTTAAATACAACGCATACTTTACCATTATGCCTGATATGGACCCAGGGCTGATTGAAGAGGTCCTTGGGTCCATGTTCGAGGCAAGCCGGTATGATATTATTGCTGAAATCCTGCGTCGCGGCAAAAAGGTGTACATGGGCAAGGGTAGTGAGATGTTGCAAGCCAAGGTGGATGAGCTTGCCAGGGAGTATAACAATATAGTTCTTGAAGGGGCCTGCACCTGTCCTGAAATCCCCGGGGCCGTGGATATCTTAAACTTCCTGCAATCCAAGAACATCCCTGCCTACGTCAGTTCAACCACCCCGGAAGTTTTCCTTCGGGAAATAGTTGAGGCCCGGGGATGGAAACACTTTTTTGCAGGTGTGTTCGGTTTCCCTGCCACCAAGGAAGAGACTCTTTTACGCATAATGCGAGATCATGGTGCAGGGCCTGAAGAGGTGCTCGTGGTTGGAGATGGAGAATCAGACCGTAAATCAGCTGAGGCGCTTCATGCCAGGTTTATACCGGTAAAAAACGGGCGTTTCCCTGTTGATGAGGTCATGAGGCTTTTAGCCGCCTGACTCGGGATTATATTTGTATATTTATGTTAAACAATAAAAAAATACTTGTTGTGGTGCCAGCCCGCGGAGGCAGCAAGGGGATAAAGCTTAAAAACCTTCAACCCCTTAACGGCATTCCACTTGTTTCCATTGTGGGCCGTGTAGTCCAGAGACTTCCGTGGGTGGACCGGGCAGTGGTTTCCACTGATCATGACGATATTGCAGCGGCGGCCCAGGCAGCGGGGCTTGCGGCCCCTTTCAGAAGGCCAGAGGATATTTCTGGAGACCGGATAGGCGACTGGGACGTGCTGCACCATGCCCTGCTTGCATGTGAAGAGCTGGACGGATGCACCTATGACGTGATTGTAATGCTGCAGCCCACTTCCCCCTTCAGGAGACCTGAACACGTGGAGAAGACAGTGCATCATCTGTTGGAGGGGGCATACGATTCTGTTTGGACTGTAAGTGAGACTGACTCCAAGGCCCACCCTCTAAAGCAGCTGGTAATAAAAGATGACATGCTGGACTACTACGACCCTCAAGGGGCAAAAATAATCGCCCGCCAGCAGCTGAAGCCGGTTTATCACAGAAATGGCGTTGCATACGCCATTACCCGCCAGTGCCTTGAGGAACAGAAGACAATAAAAGGCAAAAGGACATCTGCTGTTATTATTACTGATCCCCTGGTAAATATTGATACCATGGACGATTTCCTTTACGCGGAGTTTTTGCTTCAGCGGGGCCTGCCGGGGCTGGACGAAATATTTGCAGTCCCTGATTGATGACCTCAGAAATGCCATAGGCAAGACCCGGCCCATAAACCATAAGATCGTACTTTGCCGTAATTTTATCCTCTTATGCCAAAATCATTAATAATTCCAGTTGAAAATCAGGTCAGGGAACTTGATGCAAAGCTGCTGCTGTCCCTGATTGCAGCGGAAAGGGGTTATACCTCTTTTATTGGGGCCAGGCGGCTGATTGATTTCCGCATAGCGTCTTTTCCCCGGAGCATATATCTTTCAAAGAGCATGACCAGGAGAAGCCGGAAAATGTTCCGGATTATGTCCGACCTGGGGCACCGGATAGTTGCCTGGGATGAAGAGGCTCTGATCCATCCACCTGATGACATCTATTTTTCCAGGAGACTTGACCCTGTAAGCATCAGATATGTTACAGACCTGTTTGCATGGGGAGAGGAGAACGCCCAGTTGTGGCAGAGGTATCCTGACCTGCCTTCTTCCATAAGGATTCACCTTACAGGAAACCCAAGGGGCGATCTCCTCAGACATGAGATGAAAGGTTTTTTTGACAGGGAAACCGGGCAGCTAAAAGAGAAGTATGGCAATTTTTTGCTGATAAATACAAACTTCAGCTTCGTAAACCCGTTTTACCCTGAGCAGGGTCTTTTCAAGCCTGGCAATGCCGCAGAGGACGGCACTCGCCGGGTTGGCCTTGCAGGAACGGGAATGGACCTTGACTTTGTTGAGCGTCTTTACAGGCACAAGATTGACATTTTCAACTCGTTTACAGAAATGATCCCGTGGCTTGCCGGGAATTTTCCCGGTATCACAGTGGTGGTGCGTCCACATCCAGTGGAAAATCCCGGTTGCTACCACGAAATGGCCGCCAGTTTGCCAAATGTGGTTGTTACAAATCAGGGCAACGTCATCCCGTGGATACTTGCCTCCCAGGCGGTTATACATAATGGCTGCACCACCGGGATAGAGGCCTACATGTTAAAGGCTGTTGCCATCAGTTACCAGGCAGCCGGTGACAATGTGCTTGATGAGGAGTTTTACAAGCTCCCCAATTTCCTCAGTCACAGCTGTTCTTCACTTGAAGAGCTTAAGACAATCGTTTCCTCGGTGATTGCAGGAGAAACAGGCCCTGCCGCAGGGGAGGAAAGGGATCGCCTCATGTCAAGATACCTTGCACATCAACACGGCCCGCTGGCCTGTGAGTTGATTCTTGATATTATCGACGGCATGTATGGCGAATTTGCCGCCACTCCGGCCCCACCCAGGGGAAGGCAGTTAAAAGGTATGTCCAGGGCCCTGTTCAGGCGTTTCAAAAAGTACCTGAAATCCTTTAAGCCCCAGTCCAAACATAGACCGGAATTTCAGCGTTACCGTTTCCCGGGTATCCCGGTAAACGAGCTGAAAGACCGGCTGGAGCGTCTGGGCACTGTTTCAGGTCACAGTTTGTCACCGCGGGTCCAGGAAGTTTCGGATTGTATCTTCAGAATATCATCCCGCTCATGCTGAGGCAGGCAATATCATTACATTGAGGGCAGACAGGTTCTTTGTCCCGGTTTCATCCAGGCGCTTTTTGCCTGCATGGTGCCTGTGCCCCATGCGTCAGCCTGGCCTGGGCTCTGGCGCCAGTCCGTTATCAGGTGTCCCTGAAGTTACCGTCAGCCTTACCCCTGCTTCCTTGAGCAGCTCTTCAGCGGTCCTCCCGTGCCTTTCCTGAAGGATTATTTCATCGGGATGCACCCTTTCCAGCAGCCACTTGCCCACAAGAAAGCCCCTCTTTCTTTCAGCATCAAGATACGGGTTCTTTAGGAATTTTCTGTCAATGACCCTGTTTTTTTCCCTGTCAAAATTCTCTGTCATGAACCAGGGCGCCATGGCCATGTGACTGGAGGGGGTTCCATCACGGGATTCAACGGGCCGGACCCTGGTGATGACGGAGGCCTGCCTGAAATGCGGCCGCACCCGCGCCATGACAACTCTGGGAAAATTGCGGGTAATATCTTCCTCAAGGTTATCAGAGACGCGGTCTGCGACTTCGTGGGAAGGCGTCCTCAGAATAATATCAAGGTCTATAATGTATCTGCCGCCAGCGGTGCGGCTAAGGCACTGTTTTACCCGGCTTACTGCAGGATGAGACTCCACAAGCCTGATTATTTCTCTTTCGGTCTCCCTGTCTATGGAGGCGTCAAGCAGATCGCGCAGCGCGGTTATCAGCAGGGCGCCTCCCGCGCGGAAGACAAACAGGGACACGATGGCCGCGGCCCATCGGTCCAGTACAAGGCCGAACATGCTGCCAGCAAGGCCGACAAGCACAATGGCGGTCGAAAGGCTGTCTGCTATGTAATCCTTGCCGTCAGCTACCAGCGATGGAGAGTTGAGGCGCCTGCCCGCTTTGATCTGGTACAAACCAAAACCCGCAGAGATGACAAGGGAAAGTACGGCTGCCGGCAGGGCGACGGATGGGTCCGGGATTGAAACAGAGCCTAAAAGCGCCTGTCTGCCTATTTCATAGCCCGCCAGAATGACTGCTATTGAACTGACAAGAGTGGCAACGGTTTCCGCCTTGTAAAGGCCATAGGGAAATGAGGGATGCTTCCTGCTGGCGAGCCACAGTCCCGCCCATGTGGCAGCCGAGGCGGCAACGTCAGATGCGGAGTGTGCTGCATCGCTGATCAGCGCCCTGCTGCCCGAAATGTATCCTGCATAAGCCTTGCCTGCTGCAAGAAGCAGGTTGAGAAGCACTGAAAAGGCAGCCCGGTTTCTGGCGCCGAGAATTTCCATTTCACAAGGCGGTCTGTTCATAAGTTTTGGATATTCTCCGTCAAGGCTTGCTCAGCAGCAACGGCCGGGGGCTTGTCTGCCATGATGCCGCAGGGCCAGTGGCAGGGATTGCACAAGGGCCTTCTTGGTCATTATTTTGGTCATTAATATATCATATAAACCCGGCATTGGTCAGATTCAGAAATGGGTAAATCCATGAATGGGGACGAATATCAGGAAAATTTCTGCTTTTGCAGTGCGGCGCTTCAAGGGTATTTAACCGTCACCTAACATTCATGTTGACACCGGTTGCACTGGCTGATACCTCTTTCTGCTGCGGCAGGGCTGGCGGCATGGATGACAGGCCCTGCCGGTTGTCAAGGGTTTGCTCCTGTTATGCAATAAATATCAAGAGTCAATGCCTGCCCGGATGTAACCGCGCACATGGCCTCGCGTCAGCCAGAATGCCGGAGGCT
>JALVQQ010000285.1 GCA_027025395.1 Deltaproteobacteria bacterium
AAAATGGAAGACATTATCAATCTGGAAGGACGAGATGCTGTTATTGATGCGCCGCCGGGCGTGAGTTGTCCCGCCCTGTGTGCGGTCATGGAGAGTGACGTGATCGTTCTGGTTGCCGATGCCACCCCTTTTGGATTGCATGATTTCAAACTTGCCTGGGAGTCTTTTTCTCCTCTGGATAAGCCCATGGGGGTGGTGATTAACAGGGCGGGAATGGGAACCCGTGAAATTTACACCTTCTGCCGGGAGAACGCTATTCCCATTCTTGCGGAGATTCCCTTTGATCGAAAGATCGCCGAAGCCTACTCGCAGGGCCGCATCATAGCAGAGGTATCTACTGAATTGGGCACTATTTTTTCTTCTCTGCAAAAAAACATTCGCGCCCTGGCTGCCGGAGATGAAGGGGAGGTGGGCCATGCGTGAAATTCTTGTATTAAGCGGTAAAGGAGGCACCGGGAAAACTTCATTAACGGCTGCGTTTGCCCATGTTTCCGGAAATAAAATTATTTGTGACCTGGACGTTGATACTCCGGATTTGCATCTTTTGCTGCAGCCGAGCCATAAACGGGAAGTGCAGTTTTATGCCGGCAACGAGGCGCAAATTAATCAGGCAGGATGCATCAGTTGTGGCCTTTGTGAGGAGATGTGCAGGTATAACGCCATTCACCATGATGATTTGGATGTCTTTACAGTTGATCCGATTCGCTGTGAGGGGTGTAAGGTTTGTGTCACTTTTTGCCCGGAAGAGACCATCAGCTTTCCAGAAAAACACTGTGGCCGCTGGTATGTATCGACAACGCGCTTCGGCACCATGGTTCATGCCCGGCTTTTTCCCGGTGAAGAAAATTCGGGCCGTCTGGTGGCTTTGTTGAAAACCGAGGCAAAAAAACTGGCCAAAGAGAAGCAAATAGACCGTATCCTCAGCGATGGGGTGCCTGGAGTTGGTTGCCCGGTGATCAGTTCTCTTTCAGGCGCTGATTTTGTCGTTATCGTGACGGAGCCCACACCTTCGGGGAGACATGATCTTGAACGGGTCGCCGCGCTCTGTCGTCATTTTCGCACCAGGGCCGGCATTATTATTAACAAGTTTGACTTAAATGATGAACAAAGCGAAAATATAGAGGAATACTGTCGTGATAACGGATATCCTCTTCTGGCCAAACTACCTCATGATACTCTGGTTACCGAGGCTATGGTTAAGGGAGTTGCGGTTACTGAATACGGAGAAAGTGTGATCGGGACGGAAATACGATCAGCATGGGAAAAAATAGAACAGCTTACCCGGTAAGCGGGATGGCTCATGATGGAAATTCATCATAAAAACATGGAATAAGAGGAGAAAAACATGATTATTGGTATCCCTTCGACACAACCCGGCGGCCTGGATGCCCCATTTGGCGCCCATTTTGGTCACTGCGACCTGTACACGCTCGTAGATGTGGAAAATGACGAAATAAAAGGAGTTCGAACCTTGCCTAGTGTGCCGCATCAACAGGGGGGGTGTCTTGCGCCTGTTCAGTATCTTGCTGATAACGGTGTCAATGTACTGCTGGCCGGAGGCATGGGGATGCGTCCACTTATGGGGTTTAACCAAATGGGAATCGATGTCTATTTTGCGGCGAATGCGCCTACTGTCGGGGTGGCGGTCAAGGCCTTCCTGGCCGGCAATTTGCAGAAGTTTACTCAGGACCTTACCTGTGGTGGTGGCGGCGGCCAGATGTAAATTGATTGGATGTCGGGACGTACTGCGAATTGATAGGGACAATGGATCGGTTTATGTGTGCTCTGGTGCCTTTTTTTCGGGTCATATAAATACGAGGTCTATCAAAAAATGTCTGAACATAATGCAGAAGCAATAGATCAGCTTGGCAGGACTTTTTTGTTTCATGCCAATAAGCCGTTTTACCTTGGCAGTCTCGAAAATCCTGATGGATCCGCTCGTCTTGTCGGCCAGTGTGGTGATGCAATCAAGATAGATGTGAAGATTCGTGGTGATATTATTGATGAGATACGAATGATTCCCGATGGTTGTGTGTTCACCAGGGTCTGTGCCGATGTGGTAAGCGAGCTGGCCGACAAGAAAACTATTGACCAGGCCCTGGACATCGAACCGGAACAGATTTCCAATATTCTTGGTGATGATCTCCCCAAGGATCATATGCACTGCGCCCGTCTTGCCGTTAATACCCTTGGTGAGGCTATAGCGGAAGCGTTGCGGAAAAAGGAGGCAACTTCCTGATAAACAGGTTTGTTGTACCCCCGAAAGTATATGGATGAAAAAAGGGCTGTCTGGGCAAAAGCCATTTTTTTGACCTGTTTACCCGGAAACGAAATGGAGAACGACGAAATGTATAATTTTTTACTGGTTTCACCAAGGGCTGATGAACTGGATGATTTTACGGCAGTCCTGACAGCACAACCGGATATTACACTTGCTCAGGTCACCAGCGGTGAGGAAATGATGAAAATTATCCGGGATCAAAGCCCACATCTTGTTATTCTTGACAGGAAAATTAAAGATAGAGATTCTCTTGGTCTGGTGCATGAACTTTTGCAGGTCGACGCCATGATCAATAGCGCCATGATAACCAGCATGGACGCTGATAGTTGGCATGAAATAAGTGAAGGCCTTGGCATGATGCCTCCCGTGCCGGACCCTCCAAGCGAAAAAGATGCACTGGTCCTGCTCAAGAATTTTCGAGGAATGCCCGGTATCTCGTAAAAAGTCCAAATTTTTTCAAAGATGGCTAAGTAAAAACAAAGATATACAGGGAGAAGTGTTTCGAAGTTTTTACGACGCCATCAATGATGGCTATCTGGTATTTGATCACAGGCTATGTAACTGTGTATCTCCATGAGCCTGTGACGGGTTGCGCTATTTGTTTTCTGTCCTTCTCTGAATCGGAGGTGCTTTT
>JALVQQ010000286.1 GCA_027025395.1 Deltaproteobacteria bacterium
CGTCAGGGAGACGGCGAGGCAGAAAAGGCAGGTCTTCCCCAAAAGGAACCGTCCCTGAACTGACTTCGGATTTCATTATTTCCATTCTTTCCCGTGCCGGTCACCCCCTCTATCTGCGAGAAATAGTTCATCTGTCAAACGTCCTCCCTGAATCAAGGGGCAAGCTGCGCCGCATGGTTGAACGTCTTGTGGAAAGCGGAAAGCTTGTTCTGCTCAAGGGCAACCGCTACGGTCTTGCGGAAAAGATGCACCTTGTCAGGGGAAGGCTTTCCGTGCATCCAGACGGATTCGGGTTCGTAACACCCGAATCGTCCCATGCAGGGCGCAACAGTGATGAAAATGGCGTTGAATTCAAGGATATTTTTATTCCTCCCAGGCGGATCAGGGGCGCCGTGCATGGTGATACGGTGCTGGTCAGGATAGAGCGTTTTGCCAGAAAAGGGCCTGAAGGCACCATATTAAGGGTTATAGAACATGGCGTCAGGGAGATTGCAGGCACGTTCAGAAAGGGCAGGGCCGTATCAGTGGTGATACCTGATAACGACCGCCTGCTTTTTGAAGTCATAATAGGCCAGGGCAAGACAGGCGGAGCACGTGACGGGGATATGGTTGTTGCCAGGATAGATCATTTTCCCGAGCGCGGCCGCAATCCGGAAGGAAGGGTTATCAAGGTGCTTGGAGACCCGGAAGACCTGGAGGTGCAGACACATGTTGTCCTGATGAAGTATGAGCTTCCGACTGAATTTCCCGAAGAGGCCCTGGCAGAGACAGCCTTGCTTCCTGACACTGTCCGCAAGGAGGATTTTAAGGGCAGAAGAGACATAAGGAGCCTTCCACTCGTCACAATAGACGGGATAAAGGCAAGGGATTTTGATGACGCGGTGCATGTAAAAAAGACCAGGAGCGGTTATGTGCTCACCGTGGCGATAGCCGATGTCAGTCATTATGTGCACAGGGCAACCCATCTGGATTCATCCGCATATGACAGGGGCACAAGCGTCTATTTTCCCAGTGCTGTAATACCAATGCTTCCCGAGGCGCTTTCCAACCATCTTTGCAGCCTTGTCCCAGGAGAAGACCGCCTGGCACTGGTGGCCCGAATCTATTTCACTTTGAAGGGGCGGGTCAAAAAAAGCACCTTTTTCAAGGCTGTCATGCGGAGTCACAGGCGTTTTACCTATGAAGAGGTGCAGGACATACTGGATCATGGCGCGGATATACGTTCGGCAGCCCCAGCGCCTGCGTCTCTAGTGAAAATGGTGCGGTGCATGGAGGAACTGGCCGCAATGCTCACCCGTCAGAGGCGCAGGAGGGGGAGCATAGACTTTGATCTGCCTGAATCGGAACTGGTGCTCGGACTGCAGGGGCAGATCGAGGAGATAGTAAGACGTCAGAGAAAGCAGTCTCACAGGATAATCGAAGAGTTCATGATAGCAGCAAACGAGGCGGTGGCCCGTTACCTTGAAGAGCGTTCCATACCAGCACTTTACAGGATTCATGAACCGCCTGAACAGGACAAGGTTGCTGATTTTGTGGATTTCATGCGCACCCTTGGTGTCAATATAAGTGTTCCGGAAAAGATTACCCCTGAATGGTGTCAGGATGTCCTGGAGCAGGTTGCGGGCACTCCGCGTGAATACATAGCAAATACCATGCTCCTCAGAACAATGCGCCAGGCTGTTTATTCCAATGTCAACATGGGGCACTTCGGGCTTGCATCCTCGGCCTACCTGCACTTTACCTCTCCAATAAGGCGCTATCCCGACCTGATGGTACACCGTATCCTGAAGGGCAACCTGAAACGTGTAAGGAAAAAACCGGTCTATACGCAAGAGCAGCTGGCCGAGGCCGGTTCTGCACTTTCCAGGAAAGAGCGCGTGGCCATGGAGGCCGAGTGGGAGCTTCTGGACAGGCTGAAGGTGCGCTACATGGCCGATCGCACAGGGGAGGAATTTGAAGGGGTAATTTCCGGGATGGCCTCTTTCGGATTTTTCGTGGAGCTGTCCACCATTCTCATCAGCGGCGTGGTAAGGCTGGTTGATCTTGCGGATGACTACTATGAGTTCGACAGAAAGCGCCAGCAGCTAGTGGGCAGAAAAAGCGGCAGGATATTCCGCCTGGGACAGCCTGTAAGAGTGCTGGTCAAGGATGTGAACGTGGCCAGGAGGCAGATAAATTTTGAAGTGGTTGATGGGCCATCCCGTGACGATGCAGCCGGGCCAGGCGGTTAGAACCCGGAGGCCGGGAGCGGCAAGGGGCTGGCCGCAAGGGAGCCGGGCCGAAAACCCGGCACCCCGCTACAACTGCCCGCCGCCACGAAGCGGCCCGTGTGCTTAAAATCAGGGCTTTCAGAATGCGAAAGGGCATGCAGGCAGAGAAGATTGTCCGCCATGCATGCCCTTTTGGTGTCGATGCCTTGGCGGCAGGTGCAGGCTGTTCCTGCCGCCGCCTGGGCCCAGGTGTCCCTAAAGGTTTCTTGACACCCTTATCTTTGCCTTTTCCCTGGCATGTTTCAGCCAGTCCTTGAATATGGCCTGTTCCTTTTCCTTTGCAAGTTTGGCCGTAATCCGGGCTTTTTCATTCTGGAAACCCTTCATGTCAGCCTCCTTCGCCTCCTTGAAGGCAAGGATGAAAAATGAATCGCCGTTTTCTTCAACCTTGTCACTGTATGCCTTTCCCTTGTAAAGGCTCAGGGACGCCTTGGCCGCCAGGGGAGGCAGTTTTCCGTTTGCAGACGGAGAACTTCTCTTGAAAAAGCCGGTTTCCTCTACAGTGCATGCAGCGTTGGCGCACGCGGCTTCAGGGCCCTTCTCCTTGACCGCGGCCAGCAGCGCCTCCGCCTTCTGCCTGCACAGCTCCCTCGCCTTGGCCGCGATATAGTCCCTGGCC
>JALVQQ010000287.1 GCA_027025395.1 Deltaproteobacteria bacterium
ATATTTAATATTATCCTGGCCGGGAAACCTTATGCGTACATTCATATTGGCAAAAAAAACGCACCTCATTGCAGTCCTGCTTCTGGCGCTGCTTTTCAACCCATCCGTTGCTCATGCGGTACAGGTTCACGGGGCCCCGGAGGGGATCTATGTGCACATGATGGCACACATTCTTTTTGCCGCCGCCATGTTCTTCCTTATTTACACGCTTCAGCGCCATCCGCTTGTAAGATGTCCCGGCTCGCCCTATCTGAAGCTGTCGCTTTTCTTTTTTCTGCTCTGGAACATAAACGCCATGGTGGTTCATATACTGGGGCTCAATCTGCCGGAAAATGCAATAACAGGGGCCAGTCTTTTCACCCAGAGGCTTGAAGGCCCACTTACCTGGCAGCGCTGGCTCTACTATATCACCCGTAACGATCATCTCCTGTGTGTGCCAGCCATGTGGTGCATGATGCTTTTCCTGAGGACAATTGAGAAGGAAGCAAGAAACGGCAAACGGAATGTTGAGGTATGCACCGAATCATGACTTCCCTCCCGCTGCTTCCAGTTCATGTTATAGACTTTTTCGGCGCTGCAATGATGATCATTCTGTCCGTAATGGCCACCGGATATGCCTATCGCCTGAAGCAGCTGAAGCCGCGCAATATTTTGTGCAGCTATTTTTTCTGGTTCAGCGTAACCCTGCTGATCTTCGCGGTTTCACGGTCAACAGGCCATATCCTCAAATACCTGTTTATCGTTTTTGATTATCCTCATCTGTGGCGCAAGCTTGCGCCATACAGTGGAGGGTTCAACACCCTTACCTTTGTTGCCATCGCCACTCTTACATTCTATTACGCCAACATGCGCAGCATAATGGAGCGCATCAGGGAAGATGCCATCAAGCTGAAAAATACCAACGTAAAACTTGAGAAGGCCCATGAAAACCTCAGGGACCTGAATCGTACACTTGAACTCAGAGTTCAGGAAAGAACCCAGAAACTGAGGCAGTCGGAGCAGAAATTCCGGAGTCTTTTTGAGCACTCAAAGGACGCGGTGTTTTTCTGCGATCATGAAGGCAAGATTGCAGACATCAACGCCGCCGGGGTTGAGCTTCTCGGATATGAGAACCCGGGTGAACTCAGGGGAAAGCCGCTTTCCATGTTTTTCAAAGACAGGAAAACCTGGGAGTCCTACCACAGTCAGCTTGAATCAAAAGGACACGTCAAGGACTTTGAAACGGTTTTTGTAAAAAAGGACGACTCCACCATCATCATGCTTATATCCGCGTCCGCAATTGTTGACAAAAACGGTGTCATTACTGGCAGTGAGGCCATAGCCAAGGACCTTACTGCCTTCAAGAGGGTTACCGAGACACTTGTACAGTCGGAAAAGATGGCGTCAATAGGTCAGCTTGCCGCAGGCGTGGCTCATGAAATCAACACCCCGCTGGGTATTGTCATAGGCTATACCCAGATACTTGAAGAGGATTTCAGCGACAACAAGGAGGCCCTGGATTATCTCAAGATAATAGAAAAACAGGCGCAAAACTGCAGGCGAATAGTTGCTGATCTCTTAAAATTTTCCCGGGAATCACTTGAGAACAAGATGGGCCTCCTGGATATTAACAAATCCCTTGAAGAGATACTCTCTGTAATGGAGCACAGCCTGAACATGGACAGGATATATGTGCAGAGGGTTTTTACAGATGGGCTTCCCTTGATACTGGCCGACGAGGGAAAACTCAGGCAGGTCTTCATTAATCTTATTAAAAATGCTCATGATGCCATGGAAAATGACGGGATACTGGGAATCTGGACCAGGCAGACCGATAAAGGCGAGGTCCAGGTAATAGTTGGTGATACAGGACCAGGTATCCCTGAAGAGTATATAAGCAGGGTCTTTGATCCATTTTTCACCACAAAATCCGTGGACAAGGGGACAGGACTGGGGCTGTCTGTCTCTTTCGGCATAGTACGCGACCACGGAGGAAGCATGGAGGTGGAGTCCCCGCCGCGGGAACAGGAATTTGTCAAGGCGGGAATGGAGACGGTCTTTATTGTAACGCTTCCAGGCGCAAACCAGGCCAATTCTCTTGAAGATCAGGCAACAGCCTGAAACTCAATGAATATAAAGGCGAATCCGGGACAGGGTTGGAACCGCTTTTATTTATGAACAGGTATTTTTCATAAAATCACAGCCTTTTTTTGGAAAGGCGCAAATGGCTCAGAAAACGGAGGAAAACTCATGAAAAAAACAGTTTGGAGCATGTGCGGAATGTGCTCGGTCCGATGTCCCATCAAGGTGGAAGTTGAAGATGGGGAAGTAAAATGGATAGAGGGCAATCCGCATCTTCTTGGTGGAGCGCTATGTGCCAAGGGTTCTGCCGGAATAGCGCTTCAGAAAGACAGTGAAAGGCCTCAGCAGCCACTTATCAGGAAAAGCGGCAGGGGGGCAGGCAACTGGGAGCCGGTAAGCTGGTATGCCGCCCTGGATTATGTGGCGGACAAACTAAAAAAAATCATGTCAAAATACGGTCCCGAAGCAGTCATGCTGAGCTGCCGTGGAGGCCCATTTCTTGACATCCCCAAGGCCTTCATACACGGTCTTGGAAGCCCCAACTTTACCAATCACGACAGTGGCTGCGGAAGAAATGTGCATCATGCCAGCAAGTCCATATACGGCCTTGGACGAAAGGGGTTGATATACGACATCAAGAATGCAAAACACCTTGTTTTGTTCGGACGGAACATCCTGGCATCCCTCAGGATTGCTGAGGCAAACCAGGTAATGGACATGCTGGAATCCGGAGGAAGCCTTACATATGTCGATGTCCGCCAGAGCCTTACGGGCATCAAGGCCACACGGTTCTTCCAGGTACGTCCTGGCACTGAC
>JALVQQ010000288.1 GCA_027025395.1 Deltaproteobacteria bacterium
CACCATTATGACAGCCATTGCCCTTCTGTTTTTTGCCATGCCTGTCACTGCGTCAGCTGGCCCTGTCACCCTTAACTACGCCAACTTTCCGCCTGCCTCAACATTTCCCTGCGTTCAGATGGAACACTGGAAACAGGAGGTGGAAAAACGCACAGGCGGTAAAATCAAGGTAAAAACATTCCCCGGCTCAACACTTCTTGGTGCCAAAAACATGATGGACGGCGTGATTGACGGCATTGCAGACATAGGATGCGTGGTATTTGCCTATCAGCCGGGCCGTTTCCCTCTGCTTGAGGCCGTTGACCTTCCCATTGGATTTTCCAATGCCACTGTTGCCAATGCCACACTCTTTGAGCTTTACAGAAAATATGAGCCCAAATCCCTTTCCAAGGTGAAGGTGCTGGCGCTCTTTACCGCACCTCCTGCTGATATAATGTCAAAAAAACCAGTAAGGACACTGAAAGACCTCAAGGGTTACGAGTTGAGATGCACTGGCGCAGGCGTAAAACCTTTGAAGCTGCTTGGCGCGACACCTGTGGCAATGCCCATGTCAGAGACCCCGGAGGCATTGCAGAAGGGTATTGTTAATGGAATCTTTTCCTCTTTTGATATCCTGAAGGATTTCAAGTTTGCTGAGACATGCCGCTACGCAACTGTATGTCACATGCAGACCACCTCATTTGGCGTCATAATGAACATGGACAAGTGGAACAGCCTGCCTGATGACGTAAAGAAGGTGCTGGACAGGCTGGCATGGGAGCAGTCCATCTGGACAGGAACGTATATTGACAGGCACGTACAGGAATCCGTGGAATGGTCAAAGAAAAAGTACAATCTGGAACTCATAACCCTTCCCGAAAAGGAATATGCGCTGTGGCATAAAAAGGTTGAGCCCCTTACTGGAGAATGGGTGAAAAAAGCAGAATCCAGAGGCCTTCCTGCCACTGCTTTCCTGAAAGACCTCATGGCTGCAAAACAGAAATATGAACAGAAATACGGTCAGAACCCGGAACACATTGCAAAGCCTACCAACTTCAGCATGGAGGTTACTGATTGATCTGTAAAGGTTAGCATATTCGAATCATGCTGAAACAGGCTGAACAATTCTCATCCAAACTGAACCTCTGGCTTACCCGCGTGGGGGCTGTGGTGCTCTTTGCCACCATGCTCATGGCTGTTGCAAACATGGCGCTTCGGCCTCTCGGGTTTCCTTTAACAGGTTCATTTGAGCTCATGGGCCTGGGCTGCGCCATTACCGCAGCCTTTGGCCTTGCCATTGCGCAGGAACAGAAAAGCCATATCAGTGTTGACATAATGTTCAGGCACATGCCGCCTCTGCCAAGGGCAATTCTGAACATTGCCGGCTCTCTTTCCTGCGCCCTCCTGTTCTCCGCGGCCTCATGGCGCCTGTTACAGACAGGGCTCACACAGCTTGAGACAGGCGAAGTATCCGAGACACTCCGAATCCCCTTTTACCCTGTGGTCTGGGCAGTAGCAGCAGGCTTCCTTGCCCTTTCCCTGCGGCTCTACATTGAAGCTGCCGCAGCAGGAACAGCTCTCCTTAAAAACCGCAACATGAAAAAACCGTCAGCATGACCGGCCGCCCCGGGCTGTAACAACTCATCATGGACCCTGTCACAACCGGAATTGCCGGCATCTTTCTGCTTCTGTTTATTATATTTGCTCTCAGAGTGCCGGTGGGCTTTGCCATGGCCCTTGTGGGATATGCGGGTTTTGCATACGTGGTTAACCCAAGGGCCGCGCTTGGCACTATGGCATCATCCCTGTGGCACACCTTTTCATCTTACGGTCTTGCAGTAATCCCCCTTTTCATACTCATGGGAAACATCTGTTTTCATACAGGGGTAAGCAGAAAGCTCTACCGCACCGCGTGGACATGGACCGGCCACATCAGAGGCGGTATAGCAATGGCAACAATCCTTGCATGTGCGGGCTTTGCCGCAATTTGCGGCTCCAATGCCGCCACCGCAGCTACCATGAGTTCAGTAGCCCTGCCGGAAATGAAGAAGCTCGGCTATGACCACGCACTCAGCACCGGCTCTGTTGCCGCAGGGGCCACGCTGGGAGTTGTCATACCGCCAAGTGTGGTGCTTATCATCATCGGGCTTTCAACCGGCCTGTCCATAGCAGACCTGTTCTTTGCCGCCCTTGTGCCCGGCCTGGTTCTTACCGCAGGATTTCTTGCCACAGTATGGATTACGTGCGCGCTCAACCCGAAACTCGGGCCCGCAGGCCCCAGGACATCATTCAGGGAAAAAATTGCCAGCCTCCCTGGCTCAATAGAGATGGCAATACTTTTCGTATTGGTAATGGCAGGCCTTTACATGGGTTGGTTTACCCCTACTGAGGCAGGGGCTGCAGGAGCATTTTTCTCCATGCTCATTGCCCTTATCGGGAAAAATCTCACGTGGAAAAGGCTTGTGGCAGCCCTTGAGGACAGCGTAAAGACCTCGGCAATGATCCTTATGATTGTTGCAGGGGCAGTGATTTTCGGAAAATTCCTCACTGTTACCCGCCTTCCCTTTCAGGCTGCTGACTGGGCCTCGGCACTCCCTGTACCTCCATGGGCAATACTTGTGATAATGCTTGCCATATACGTGGCAGGCGGGGCCATAATGGACGCACTGGGCCTGCTGATGATAACAATTCCCATATTCTTTCCGGTTGCCCAGCGGCTTGGATATGACCCGCTCTGGTTTGCCGTGATGATTACCATCATAACCACAATGGGGGCCATAACACCGCCTGTAGGCATCAACACATATATAGTTGCAGGAATGGCAGGTGATATACCGCTTACCACGGTATTCAGGGGTGTGACGTGGTTTCTTGCTGCATTTGCATTGACTGTA
>JALVQQ010000289.1:0-677 GCA_027025395.1 Deltaproteobacteria bacterium
TCCAGGGACCTTATCTGCATGTTAATGTTGCTGATATCGGCATTGAGCTTTTCAAGCTTCTGCATGTTAAGATTTGTAAATTCCGGCAGCTCCTCCAGGTGCTTCTTCCTGAAATCCGCAAGCCTGGTTTCGAGTTCCTCGATTCTCGCCCGCACCTTTTTAAGCTGTTCTTCAAGGAACCTGGTGGTGCGCCGCGCATACTGCTCGCGGGATTCCAGGTTTTTTTCCATATAATAGGATGCAATTTCATTGGTGACAAGCTGCGCCTTCTTCGGGTCCCTGTCTTCGTAGGAAAGGGTAAAGGCAATGGTAAGAACGGTCGGCCGGCTGCTGCCCTTGTGGTGTATTTCAGCGTTTATTGGCTCAACCACTATTCTCTTCCGTATTTTTTCAACGAGTTCCTCCGTAGTCAGCTTGTTGCGTTTTTCAGGCAATAGGTCATACTTCTTGACAAGGTCGAGGATTCTTGAACGGGCCGTGATCTCCTGGGTTATGGTCTGTATCCTCTGCTCTGCGTAGCTGGTAACAGTGGAAGGGACAAGGTCCTTCGGTATCTGCTGGCTTTCAATCAGTATGGTTGCAGTGGACCGGTAGGTGTTGGGAAGGACCAGGCAGATGATTGCAGAAAGGACCATCACAGCCACGAACGGCAGGATCAAAGCCCACTTGCGCCTTTT
>JALVQQ010000289.1:687-2870 GCA_027025395.1 Deltaproteobacteria bacterium
TTCCTGGCCTTGTTCCATTTAAACGGTTCCTCCTGGATTAATGGTTTGAAATGAGCCTCGGATAGCTGTAGGAAACCGAAAGCCATCCCCTGAATCTTTGCATGTCAAAACTGTTACTCCTGATATCTTCCCTGTCGAAACGGTAAGAGCCGCCCAGTTCAAGGAACAGGTTGGGGGTTATTCTCCACCTCATAAAAGGCTCAAACCTGATGTTGTTGTGGTCACTGCTCCAGGGGCCGCTTTCATCAGTAATGTCGTAGCTGAAACGCAGGTTGGTGGAAACGGTCTCGGCAAGGCGGTACTTGAACGTGACCCGGGCATAGGTAAGGTCAACGCTTCTTGACTCCACGGAATTGTAGTGCTCCCGGCCAGCGGCCGCAACCGTTGAAAAACGGTCGGTCCAGGCATTGTCAAGCTCGAAGTTGAAGATGAAGCCGCCATCCCCGCTGGTGCGTCTTTCCCCGGAAGGGATGGCAATGATTCGTGCCGTTTCCGGGTTGAAATAATAGTTCCAATACCAGAATCTATATCTGGTCCAGGTATAACGGTAGCCGGCACCCAGGACGAAGTAGGCAGTATCACTCAGCTCCCTCCTGTAATAGACGCTCGATGAGATGTTTTTCACAAGCGAGGAGTCCTTGTAATCCGCATATTCATAGCTGATGAAAAGGCCAACGGTATTGACCGGGTCAAGGGCAATGGCAGGGTCAAGGTACACTTTCCATGACCTCAGGTCCCTGTATGGCCCTTCCGGGTAGTCGCTGAACTGTGGCCCTCCGCCAAGGGTGATTGAAAGGGTGTCATTAAGGCTGTACCGGCCGGATACCTCAAGACCGTAACGATACCTTGTTCTTCTGACCCCCGGCCTTCCGGATGCCTCCAGCTCTTCTTCCAGGGTCTTGTCCTTTATGAAGCTGGCCTTGAAAATTGCGAGGAACTTCGGTGTCCAGTTGTGACGGAGCGTAAGGTGATTGTAGGTATTGAGGGTGTCGAGACGGCCGTTGTCAAAATATTTTTCCGTTGCAACCACGGAATCCACGGAAAGAAGCGTCCTTTCGGCCTTGCCCGAAATGCGCACCCTTGGTTTTATCCGGGCGATAAAATCATCAAGCTTGTTCCTGTGAGAAAATAGTATGTTATCGTTATATTCCGTCCGGGCTTCAATGCCGGGATTAACCGACCAGTCGGCAGCCTGTCCGGCAAAAGGCAAAAAGAGGCAGATCATCAGGAAGGGGAAAATGGGCAGGAGACAGCCATGCCGCGCTGTCATGTTTGCACCGGCCCTATGTCCGGGCTCAGGGGACAAGAACGACATCACCCCTCTCCAACAAGATGTTCTGCTGGAGGTTTTCACCCTTTTTCACTTCGCTGTAGTCAAAGGGAAGGCGAGATACCTTGCCGTTACTGTACCTGATGATGGAGATGCTGTCCTCGTCCGCAAAGGTTGTAAGGCCTCCGGCAAGGGCCAGGGCCTGAAGCACGCTGAGCCTTCTTGATACGTTGAACATGCCTGGCTTGGCCACCTTTCCAATGACGTAATACTGGAGGCTTCCAGGCTGGGATACTATCACGGTCGCACTGGCAGTCGGTATATAGGCCCTTATCTTTTTTTCAACCAGGGATTTTATTTCTGCCGTTGTCTTTCCTGCCACCTCGATATCGCCGATGAGGGGAAAGGAAACCTTGCCGTCTGGTCTTACCACGAGCTGCCGGGCAAGATCCTTTTCTCCCCAGATGGAAATCTCAAGAACGTCTGCAGGGGCGATCTTGTAATCAACGGCAAGGCAGATGCCTGGGCGGAAAAAGGACAAAACAAGCAGGACGATGAAAAGCAATATTGACGCTTGCGGTTTCATGGACGTTTCACCTCCATTCTTTTAATAATCAAATTTACCAGTAAGTTCAATTTTTTTGAATTCAAAAAATACATAAGCGAAAAAAATACCCGGCCTGCTCAGATGAAGTTCAAAGCCCTTGCCGTGGCTGCCAGTGTAAAAATGAGCACCATAATGGCAAGGCTGCCCCACTTTCCTCTCATTTCCCCGGCCAGTATTTCAAAGCTGAAAAACAGGATAACTATCCTCGATGCCAGCATGCCCAGATGCTGGCTGCGTACCTGCTCGTCTGGAAGTATCAGCACGACAAGTAGGATGACAAGCACCAGGAAGTCCATGGTGCTGAAC
>JALVQQ010000290.1 GCA_027025395.1 Deltaproteobacteria bacterium
GTCAAGGCTGCCAGTCAGTCCTTGAGTGAATAATTCTGAATTAAATGCCGGGGTGTGTATCCCCGGCATTTTTGCGTTGGCAAAGAATATGATTTTTTAATAGGCAAAAGAGGAAACTTTTACTGCTGCGCCTTTCGTGCTTCTGTCTTGCTGGCGGGTGTGCTTGTGTGTTTGCGGTGAAATGCCCACACTGTTGTTGGTTGGGTCAGGATGAACTTTAATTTTAATTCTGATTTTGAATGGATTCCTGTTTAAGGATAAACGGAACTGTATCTATTCACTAACTTCAGTTACCATCAATACGCTGAACAGTTACACTGAACTTTTATTTGCGAGAGGTGCAAGGAATAAAAAAGTGTCTCCAGCAATTTTGAGAGAATGACCATACAGGTTCTATTTCGTCAGTCACGATTTGCACGAACCACCGCATATACATATTGATAGGGACGCTTTTTCAGCAAAGTTCTGGCTCAAACCCGTGGCATTGGCGTATAATCTTGGCTTTCCAGCCAGAGAATTAAGGAAATTGGAAGCACTTACTTTTCGTCACCGGAAGGAATTATTGGAGGCATGGAATGACTACTTTGGAACCTAAAGCAGGAGAGCGTGTTATGGACGTACACATCACTGAGGACGCAATCAGTGTTGAACTTTACGACGGCCGGACCATAACGGTTCCCTTGGCATGGTATCCACGTCTGTTACATGCGAAGCCTGCTCAACGGGCGAATTGGCAGATTGCGGGAGCAGGCTATGTGATTCACTGGCCAGATATTGATGAGGATCTTAGTACACAAGGCCTTCTGCAGGGTGCCCCAGCTCCTCGTATAGCAGCAAAGGCGGCATAAAAAAGAGGATGCGTTTCAGGAAGTGAATAGTGACTCAGTATCCATTCGCATATTTTCGAGCCGAAAGGCGACAAGTAAAGAAAGGAATTCGTAGGACGCATTTTGCAGGATAAGCCGTGATCATTACTGCTTTCCCGGAGGTACAAGTATATGACACCTGAAGTCAAGGAACTGTTTGTAGATGCACAGCTGAAGTTTGTAAGTGACGAATATGAGGAGAGCATAGAGCTTTTTCAGAAGGTGCTGGAGCTTGATCCCGGTTGTGCAAAGGCGCACCAGGCCATAGCAATAGCAAATGTAAGGCTTGAACGTCTGGGAGAGGCGCTGGAAAGCATAGACAGGGCGATAGATGATGAACCGGAAAATCCGCGCTTTCATTATCACAGAGGGGCCATCCTGTTCCAGGACAAGAAATATGATGAGGCCATAGAGAGCCTGTCCCGGGCAATCGAGCTGGATCCCGCCTATGCGGCCGCCTATACCCTGAGGTCAACGGTTTTTGAAACCATAGGGGAAGAGGAGGCTTCAGGAGCCGACCTCAATTTTGCCCTTAATCTCAGAAAGGAAGAGGCAAAGGTCAACAAGATAGTGGATCTCTGATCCGCGGGACGGCAGGGCGGTTCACCTGCTGGACTGCCCGTTTACACTGTTAAGCACATGCCTGCACAGCCCCCGGATAAGCCTGACTTCCCATGATCTGAGTTCGCATCTGCCCAGAAAACGTCTCGCCTTGTTGATCCAGTAATCAGGGTTGCTTTCGTTATGGAGGCCTACAGCCCTGAACATCTCCTGAATATGCTGGTACATGGCGCCGGTTTCAAACTGGTTGGCCAGCCTTGGGGCTGGTGCGGTGTCTGTTGTACCGGCTGTAAACATTTCATAACAGACAACCATCACGCTTTGAGCAAGGTTAAGGGACCGGAAGCCTGATGTGGGTATGGTTATGATGCTGTTGCAGTATTGCAGGTGAGCGTTGCTGAGCCCCTTGTTTTCCGAACCGAAAAGCACGGCCACGCGGTTTTTTGCCGAAAGCCTCGCCATCATTTCCGCGGCTTCACGCGGGGTATGGGTCGCTCTCCTCCCCCTGCCCTGCCTTGCGGTGGTGGCCGCCACATGGCTGAATCCTGAAAGGGCTTCAGGCAGTGAGTCATATATCTTCATGTTTTCAATGAGATCAGCCGCCTCGTGTGTGGCCATCTTGAGCATTTTTTCCCTGTCCGGCAGTTCCGGTCTTACCACCGCAAGGGAGGAGATTCCCATGTTCCTGCAGCACCTTGCGGCAGCCCCGATGTTTTCGGGAAAACGGGGCTCATTCAGTACGATGGATATATTGTCAAGGTTTTTACCGGCGCTCTTCATGCTTGAAGCCTAAACTTTCGGATGGTAACTGTAAACACTTCAGGCGTTACGGGTGGACACAAAATCCCGTCTGACTGTCATGGCTTTGGGGCAAGGCATGGAGCAGAGTCATAGAGGCCTGAATGCGTCTTTCCGGGAAGTCAAAAGGCAGACAAGGCAAATGGTGACGAAAACAGCACTTAAACCGTGGCCAGCTACTCTGTTTGCAGCTTTTGTGCTGGTGCTGGTCTCATGCGCAGAGGTCCCTGTAACAGGAAGAAATCAGCTTCTGCTTCTCTCTGAGAGTGATCTTAATGCCATGAGCTTTCAGGGATACAGAAAGTTTATGGCCACCCACCCGCTCAGTGACGACCAGCAGGCAGCGGAGATGGTGCGGCGGGTTGGGCGGAGGATAGCCGATGCCGTTGAGCGCTATCTTGCCGCCCGGGGCAAGAGCCATATCCTTCAGGGATACCGGTGGGAATTCAACCTGGTTGAAGGCAAGGAAATGAACGCCTGGTGTATGCCGGGAGGCAAAGTCGTTGTATATACAGGGCTTTTGCCTGTGGTCAAGAATGAAACAGGGCTTGCCGTGGTTCTCGGTCATGAAATCGCTCACGCTGTGGCAAGGCATGGAAACGAACGGATAAGCCAGGAGCTTGCGCTGCGGCTTGGGGGAGCCGCGCTTTCCACTGCCCTGTCCGGCGCCTCTCCCGTGGTTGCGGGAATATTGAAACAGGCCTACGGACTTGGCGCAGACCTGGGAGTGCTTCTTCCCTACAGCCGGGTCCAGGAGACCGAGGCGGATCGTCTCGGGCTTATTTTCATGGCCATGGCCGGATATGATCCCAGGGCGGCGCTGGACTTCTGGAAGAGAATGTTGGCTGCGGAAAAGGGGCCAAGGCCTCCCGAGCTGCTAAGTACCCACCCTTCAGGCAGAAAAAGGCTGGAAAATATAACCAGGTTTCTCCCAGAGGCCCTGAAATATTATAATGGACCAGTGAAACCAGAATAAAGGAGGTTGTCCCTGCAAGGGACATGTTTTTATGGCTGAAAAAGGAAAAAAACTTACAATCGTAGGCTCGGGTGCGGTAGGCACCGCGGCAGCCCAGTGGGCTGTCAGCCGCAATGCCGCGGATTCCATAGTGCTGCTGGATGTAGTGGAGGGGGTTCCCCAGGGCAAGGCCCTTGACCTGGCGCAGTGCGCCCCTCTTTGCGGCTTTACCGGCAGTATTGCAGGCACAAACGACTACGCCGACTCTTCAGGTTCCGACGTGGTGATCATCACGGCGGGCCTTGCCAGAAAGCCAGGCATGAGCCGTGATGACCTTCTGGACATGAACGTGAAAATTGTGCGTTCGGTAACAGAAGAGGCTGTCAGACACTCTCCTGATGCCTGTATTGTTGTTGTGACAAACCCCATTGACGCCATGGTCTATACGGCCTTCAAGGTTTCGGGTTTTCCCCGTGAACGTGTTGTTGGCATGGCCGGGGTGCTGGATTCCGCCCGGTACCGCACCTTTCTTGCCTGGGAGCTGGGAGTAGCCCCCTCTGACATAACAGCGCTTGTCATGGGGATTCACGGGGACAACATGCTTCCGCTTACCCGTCTTGCCAGTGTAAACGGAGTGCCTGTTGAAGAGCTGCTTTCCCGTGAAAAGCTTGACGAAATCGTAAACCGTACCCAGAATGGTGGCGCGGAGATAGTTCAGCACCTGAAGACGGGAAGCGCTTTTTCAACACCGGGCCGTGCGGCTGTGGAGATGGCGGAATCCATCCTGAGAGACAAAAAGCGGGTACTGCCCTGTGCGGCGTATCTTCAGGGCGAATTCGGAATAGATGGTGTTTTCCTCGGGGTGCCGGTTGTGCTGGGCAGCGGCGGAGTTGAAAAAATAGTTGAATTTGAGCTTACCCCGGAGGAAAAAGACGCAATGCAGCTGTCCGTTGAGGCGGTCAGGAAACAGGTCGCCGCCACCGGACTCTGAGCGGGCCGCATGTCCTGGTCCTTGCACTTCAGAAATCCGGTTTTCCTGACGCTCTCAGCGCTTGTGGCTGCAGGCCTGCTGGGGCTTGCTGCTGAAATAAAAAGGCAGCATGTCCGGCCGGTGGAGAGGCGTTGCGTTGAGCTGGTCCCGTTTTCCCGGCTTCCTCTGCCACAACCCGGTGCTGGCGGCGCATTCAGAGACAGCGCGCTGGCTCTGGCAGTGGGCCGCACTGTTGAAAGACTGTCGCACATGGACACCCAACGGGTGTTCAGGTGGGACGGAGGAAGCATTACAGCCGGTGAGCTCAGGCATGGGCTGGAGCAGTTTCTGGAAATTTGCGGCCAGGCAGAAAATATCCGGGAATTCAGGCAGCGCGCCCGGGGCCTCTTTGATGTTTACCGTGTCCGTTCCTGTGACGGCGGGAAAGAGGCGCCCCGGCATCCGGTGCTGGTTACAGGGTATTTCCAGCCCGAACTCCAGGCATCACTTAACCGGAGCCAGGTGTTTTCATACCCTGTTTACGGGGTGCCTGAAGATATGCTCCGGATCGATCTGAGGCTGTTTGATCCTGCTCTTCCCGCAAGGCGCCTGATGGGCAGGGTGGCTGGCAGCCGGGTTGTCCCCTACTACACCCGCAGCGAGATAGACAGTGGCCAGAAAGAGATAAATGCCCCGGTGCTCGCCTGGCTTTCCTCACCGGTTGACGGCCTGATGCTTCACATCCAGGGCAGCGGCCTGCTCAGGCTCCAGGACGGAAGCACGCGTTACATACATTTTGCGGCAAGCAACGGCAGGCCTTACGGAAGTATTGGGAGGTGGCTGATTAAAAGGGGCTGGCTTCGCCCAGAAAATGCCGACTGGCCCGGTATCCGGGACTGGGCCATGAAGCATCCGGACAGATTTCGCCAGGCCCTTGAAGCCAATCCGAGATATATTTTTTTCAGGTGGGAAAGGGAAGGCCCTGTGGGAAGCCTTGGCGCTGTGCTTGTCCCAATGAGGTCGGTTGCGCTTGACCAGGGCCGGTTTCCGCCTGGCGCGCTCTGCCTGCTTGATCTTCAGGCCGCCGGAGTAGCCGGCATGAATGGCCAGCATTTCAGGGGCTTTGTCCTGAACCAGGACAGCGGCAGCGCCATAAAGGGGCCATGCAGGTTGGATCTCTACTGCGGGCACGGAGAGAAGGCAGGCGAGATTGCGGGAAGGCTGAGGCACAGGGGCGATCTTTATGTGCTGATGCCCAGGAGGAGAGACTGAAACCTTTGAACAGGCAGCAAGACGCCGGCCCGCCAAAGGCAGGGATGCCGGACAAGACGAAACAATGAAGATATATTTTGGCACGAAACAGATAAAAAAACGCCTTGAATCACCCGCCCTTACCATAGGCAACTTTGACGGGGTGCACCTGGGCCACCAGGCCCTGTTCAAAAAGGTGGTGGAGCTGGCCTCCGGTCGCTGTGCCCACAGCGTGGCCCTTACCTTTGATCCGCATCCCCTCCAGGTGCTGAGGCCGGACAATCCTCCAAAACTCATATCGACCTTTGAGCAGAAAATAGAACAGATTGAACTTGCCGGCATAGATGTACTCATATGCCTTCCATTCACAATGGAGCTTGCAGCGACAACGGCTGCGGATTTTGTGGAAAATATTCTGGTTGACACCATTGGCATCCGCGATCTGGTGGTTGGTTATGACTATGCCCTGGGCAAGGGACGGGAAGGAAACATAGAGTTTCTTGGCAGGAAGGGCCGGGAACTCGGCTTCAGCACCCATGTTGTTCCGGCCGTCGTGGTGGATGGCATGATTGTAAGCAGCACCAATGTAAGGAAGCTGGTAAGCCAGGGCGAGATGCGCAAGGTTGCCAGGCTGCTTGGGCGTTACTATCAGATACGCGGCATAGTGCAGAAGGGCATGCAGAGGGGAGGGCCCGTGATCGGGTTTCCCACTGCCAACCTGAAGATAAACAGCCAGGACCTCTGCCCCAGGCCGGGCGTCTATGTGGTCCAGGCCATCTATGACACGCACTGTTACGGAGGGGTTGTAAACATTGGCGTCAACCCCACATTTGGTGATCAGGAGTTAAGGGCGGAGGTGCATATCTTTGACTTCAGCCAGGATATTTACGGTCATCCCCTAAAGGTAAACCTTATACAGCGCATACGGGATGAGAAGCGCTTCCCTGGCCCTGAAGAGCTGAGGGCCCAGATTTCCAGGGACGTTGAGCAGGCCAGGGCCATTCTGGCAAGCGAGAAGGGCCTTGAAGCAGCCTGCAGCCGGAGTTGAGATTTCCGTTCTGAAACCCAATGCGTCTTAAAAAACTGACCCTTTTCGGGTTCAAGTCATTTCCCAACAGGACAAAAATAGAGTTCAGCCGAGGCATCTGTGCCATTGTGGGGCCAAACGGTTGCGGCAAGTCAAACGTGGTGGATGCCATCAGGTGGGTGCTGGGTGAGCAGAGCGCAAGGATGCTCAGGGCGCGCACCATGGATGATGTGATTTTTTCAGGCTCGAATGGACGGAAGGTGAGTTTCGCCGAGGTGAGCCTTGTGCTGGAGAACAGGGAGGGAATGGCCCCGCCGGAGTTTGAGAATCTCCCTGAGATAGAGATAAGGCGCATGGTGAGCCGCAGCGGCGATACCCGCTACCTGCTCAACGGCAGAAACTGCCGCCTGAAGGATATTCACTATCTTTTGATGGATACTGGCGCCGGCACCCGGGCCTACTCCATTGTGGATCAGGGACAGGTTGGGCAGTTTGTGGAGATGAGTCCGCGGGAACGGCGTCACATAATCGAGGAGGTCGCGGGTATATCCAGGTACAAGGCCAGGCGCGTGGAGGCGGAGCGCAGAATGGCTGACACTGAACGAAACCTCGAACGCCTGAATGATCTTATGTCCGAGGTGGACAGACAGCTTAAAAGCGCGTCCCGTCAGGCCAGAAAGACAGAACGTTATCTGGAGCTCAGAAAGGAAGAGGAGACGCTTGACCGCGCGCTGCTCCGTTTTGCATGGGATGAGCAGAAGGAAAGGCTCGAGGCCCTTGAGGCGGATATGGAGCGTGCATCCGAGGCGCACGCTGTGGAGGAGGCCGGGTTCTCGTCCCTGAGGGATCGCCGGGAAGAGATCAGGGCGCGGCTACTTGAGACAGAAGACAACCTGAAGAGGTTGAGAACAGGCCTTTCCGGTGCGGAAGAGCTGTTAGAGCGTCTCAGGGCCGAAAAGGCCGCGGCGGAGAAGGAGCTCTACGGAATCAGGCTCAAGCTCAAGTCGGTTGAGGAGAACGAGCGGGAGTCAACACGCCGCGCCGCGGAGATTGCCCGGAAACTGGAAGAGGTTGAAAGCGCCCTCGGGAAGCTCCGCCGCCAGGAAAAGGAGCTGAAGAGAGAGGAAGAGGCTGCGGAAGGCCAGGTTCAGGACGCCCTTGTTCATGTAGGGAAGGTCAGGAGCGAGCTTGAGGATGTAAAGATTCGTCTTGTCGATGCGGCAGCGGAGCAGGCCCGTCTTGACAGCGACAGGCGTTCGCTTGAAGAGCGCCGGCAGAGGCTTGAACTGCGGATTGAAAGGAGGGAGCAGGAGCAGGAGGCGCTGCGGGAAAAAGTTGCGTCCCTTGAAGTGGCAAGGAAAGAGGCCGAGGCGAGGCTCGGGAAGTTCAGGGACAAATACACGTCCGTTACCGCCAGGGCCGAGGCATTGCGGGACGAGCTTTCATCGCTTTCCGTGGAGCTTGAGAGAGCAGGCAAGCATGGCCGTGAGGTGGAGTCCCGGCTTGCCGCGTCTTCCGCGCGTCTCAATGCCCTGAAGGACGTGGATGCCGCAGGCGAGGGCATTCCTCCTGAGGTGATGCGCATGGTACGGGAAGAGCCAGGGGTAAAGGGGCTTCTTGCCGATTTTATTGAAGTGGAGCCGGGCTGGGAACTCCTGTTTGAGACTGTATTAGGTGCAAGGCTGCATACTGTCATCGTTCAGGATCGTAACACCTGTGCACGCATAGCGGAAAGTTTCAGGAAAAAATCAGCCTCCATGCTAAATATGCTTGTTGTCCCGGACAGGTCCGGTGAAGAGCCCGGAGCCCCGCTTGCGGCAGATGCGGACGCCATGATCTTTCTTGAGCCCTGCACGGGCTCCTGCACCGCCGCTGTGACTCCGGATATTTCCGGACTGGAGCCTCTCTGGAGACATGCCAGGGCCGCGCCATCTGTGGCCAGTGCGGTTTCCGCCTTCATACATGGCGCCGTGCGGGCGGAGAGCCTGGAGGCCGCCCTTGAGTTCTGGGACCAGAACGGATCGGCCCGGAATCCCGGCGAGACGCCGTGTCGGCCCCTGCTCGTAACTCCACAGGGTGATACCATAGGACCCGGACTCGAGGTGGGGGTTCGCGGCGGAGGAGACAGCGCTTCTGGCATTCTTGTAAGAAAGGCCATGATACGGAAACTTGAAGAGGAGACCTCGGCCACGGAGGCGGAGCTTGAAAGTATCAACCGGCGGAGAGATGCC
>JALVQQ010000291.1 GCA_027025395.1 Deltaproteobacteria bacterium
GTTTTTTTTAATGGACGGGATAAGGTTCGCAAAAATGCACGGCAGCGGCAATGATTTTGTCGTCATAGACAACCGTGACCAGGTTGTACCGGCGGCAGATGCGCCTGAGGCCGCACGCATATTCTGCAGGCGCAAATTCGGGGTGGGGGCAGACGGCCTGATTCTCATTGAAAATTCCGACAAGGCGGATTTCAGGTGGGGATTTTATAATGCGGACGGCAGTGAGGCCGAAATGTGCGGCAATGGGGGCCGCTGTGCCGCACGTTTTGCCTTTCTTAATGGCATTGCCCCTGCGGACATGACGTTTGAGACCCTGGCCGGCACAATTTCGGCGCAGGTAAAGGGAAACCGGGTGAAACTGGAGCTTTCCCTGCCTCACGGACTGTTTCTGGACAGGGCCCTTGATGTAGCCGGAGACGAGGTTGTTGTGTCTTTTATCAACACCGGCGTACCGCATGTGGTGGTCATGGTGGATGATATAGAAACAGCGCCTGTGTCTGAGCTTGGCCGAACTCTGCGCAATCATGATTTTTTTGCGCCGGACGGGGCAAATGTGAATTTTGTATCAGCCGGTGACGGCAGACTCTATGTCAGGACCTACGAGCGCGGGGTGGAGGATGAGACCCTTGCCTGCGGCACCGGCTCCGTTGCCGCAGCGCTGGTAGCCTCGATGAAGGGAATGGCCGGCAGCCCTGTTGACGTGGTGACCAGGGGGAGGGAAACGCTGAGGGTTTATCACAGAGTCAACAGGGACAGTGGCGCAATTGCAGAGGTTTTTCTTGAGGGAGGTGCCGTGCTGGTTTACCAGGGAGTTGCCCGGGAGTTGTTCCAGGCATAGGAGACTTGGTGCCTGCTTGACCGTTTTCTTCCATGCCAGGCGTTGCAATCCTGGGCCAGCTGTTTTTTCTCTGGTTGTCAGGCCGCAGGCTCTGGTGCTATGTTGCCATCTGATGCATGGTGCAGGGAATTGCACATGAAGGGGTTCAAAAAATGGACGATGGATTAAAATCCGTCCTGAAAAGCCATTAACTTGCAAGGTGATTTACCGGAAGCAAGTGCGGAAGAGGTAAGGACGAGGCATTAACACCACCTGACCTCTTGAAAAAATACAATTTTAAGGAGTAACAGCAATGGGTTGTGGTACCAAAGGTTGCAAAAAAAGGTCCAAGGGTTCAAAAAAGGAGATCGGTGGGGCAATAGTTGCCATTGTAACCCCTTTCAGGGATGGCAAGGTGGATGAAGAGGCCCTTGAAAACCTGATTGAATGGCATATAAAGGCGGGCACACACTGTATTGTGCCTTGCGGAACCACCGGCGAATCCGCCACCTTGAGCCATGAGGAGCACATGCGGGTGGTGGAGCTCACCATTGAGACCGTAAGGGGCCGGGTGCCTGTTATTGCCGGAACCGGTTCAAATTCGACAGAAGAGACCATCATGCTCACGCATCATGCCAAAAAGGCGGGTGCGGATGCTGCTCTTGTAATCACGCCGTATTATAACAAGCCCAGTCAGGAGGGACTGTTCCAGCATTTCGAAACCGTGGCTGCCGAGTGCAAGTTCCCAATGATACTTTACAATGTTCCCGGCAGGACTGGAGTTAATATGCTGCCTTCCACCGTGGCGAGGTGCGCCAAGAACCGCTATGTAATAGGTATCAAGGAGGCCACCGGAAACCTGCATCAGGTGTCTGATGTCATCAGGATGTGCCCCAGGAAATTTATCGTGCTTTCCGGTGATGATTTCACAGCCTTTCCCACCATGGCGATTGGAGGCAAGGGAGTGATCTCCGTGGCGTCAAATATCATGCCCAAGGAGATGGCGGCAATGATGAATGCCTTCAGGGACGGGAAAATGGACAGGGCCAGGCGGCTCCATTACAAGCTGTTCCCCCTGTTCGAGGCGCTTTTTTATGAATCCAACCCGGTTCCGGCCAAGACAGCGCTGGAGTTCATGGGCAGGATTTCCTCCTCTGAGGTAAGGCAGCCGCTCTACAGGATGAGCGATGCGAATATTGAAAGGCTAAGGAGTGTCCTCGCCGATCTGAAACTTGTTTAGTCTTTTTGCAGGAGAGTTGATAATGATAAAGGCAATAGTAGCCGGCGCAGGCGGCCGCATGGGCGGCCGGATAGTCACCATGATCAACGAGGCTGATGGAATTGCTCTCGGCGGCGCGTTTGAACATCCTGAAAGCCCGGCGGTGGGAAAGGATGCCGGCCTTGTGGCGGGCCTGCAGGAGCTTGGAGTCACTATAGCTCCTTCCCTTGCAGATGTAATTGACAAGGGCGATGTGATTATTGATTTTACCTTTCACGAGGCCACGGTAAAACACGCGGCGCTGGCAGCCGATGCCGGAAGGCCTGTTGTAATAGGCACCACTGGTTTCACTCCCGATGAACTGGAGACAATTAAAGGGTATGCGCACCGTTTTCCATGTGTGCTGGCGCCCAACATGAGCGTCGGGGTTAATCTGCTTTACAAGCTGGTTGCCATGGCCGCGGAGGTGCTGGGTGATGATTACGACGTTGAAATAGTTGAGGCCCATCACCGCATGAAAAAGGATGCCCCAAGCGGCACGGCGCTTCAGCTTGGGCGGGTGGCTGCCGAGGCGCTTGGCCGTGACCTTGAACGGGTTGGCGTCTTTGAGCGGAGTGGCATGATTGGAGAGCGCTCGAAAGAAGAGATAGGCATACAGACCGTTCGCGCCGGAGACATCGTGGGAGAACATACGGTGCTGTTTGGTGGGATCGGCGAGCGCGTGGAAATAGTGCACAAGGCGTCCAGCAGGGACACCTTTGCAAAGGGTGCCGTGCGGGCAGCCAAGTGGATAGTGACAAAAGAGGCCGGTTTCTATGATATGCAGGATGTCCTGGGGCTCAAGTAGCCGCCTTCCGCTGCGGTCAGGGCCTGGTGGAGCGTAATGGCCATGAAGCTGGTCCGGTTTGCAACAGGAGGCGGGGGCGGGCCTCGTTACGGCATTTGGCGCCATGACCACATCAGGGCGCTCACTGGCAATCCCTTTGAGGGAGTGGCGGAGACGTCTGAAAGACATGCCCCCCATGAGGTGACACTGCTTGCCCCGTGCAACCCTACCAAAATAGTGGCTGTCGGCCTGAACTACAGGGATCATGCGGCTGAACTGGGTATGACGATTCCTGAGGAACCGCTTGTTTTCCTGAAGCCCCCAAGCGCTGTCATCGGGCCGGGTGATACCATAAGGATTCCGGCCGTGAGCTCCCAGGTCGAGCATGAAGCCGAACTGGCGGTCGTCATTGCAAGGAAGGCGGGGAATGTGCCACCTGAAGATGCCGGCTCGGTAATCCTTGGATTTACCTGTCTTAACGATGTGACGGCAAGAGACCTTCAGAAAAAAGATGTTCAGTTTACCCGTGCCAAGTCATTTGATACCTTCTGTCCCGTTGGCCCGTGGATAGAAACCGGCGTGGATGCATCGGATCTTGCGGTCGAATGCAGGGTAAACGGGGAACTCAGGCAATCCTCCAGGACATCCCGGCTTATTCACGGAGTTGAAAAGCTTGTCAGTTTTGTCTCATCCATAATGACCCTTGAGCCCGGAGATATAATATCCACCGGGACACCAAGCGGGGTTGGGAAACTTGAGCCTGGAGATACGGTGTCTGTCACTGTTGAGGGCATAGGCACGTTGGAAAACAGGGTGGAAGCAGAAAGGATTTGAGGAATATTCATGAATTTCACAAAGAGTGAGAGGCTGCAGAAACTGCCGCCGTATCTGTTTGTAGAACTTGACAGGAAAAAGGCCGAGGCCGTGAGCCGCGGAGTAGATGTAATCGACCTTGGTATCGGTGACCCGGACATGCCCACGCCAAGGTTCATCGTTGACCGCATGGTGCAGGCGGTTCAGAATCCGGCCTATCATCGTTATCCGTCATCCCAGGGCATGGCCTCGTTCCGGGCAGCTGCGGCTGACTGGTGCGCGCAACGTTTCGGTGTCTCGCTCGATTCTGAAACAGAGGTGGTGGCCTCAATAGGTTCAAAAGAGGCGATTGCCAATCTGCCCCTGGCGTTTATAGAGCCCGGAGACGTGGTGCTTGTTCCCACGCCCGGTTATCCTGTATATCACATTGGCACGCTCTTTTGCGGGGGAGAAACCTTTTACATGCCACTTTTGGCGGAAAACGGTTTTCTTCCTGATCTTGACTCCATTCCCGGGGATATTCTCAGGCGTGCGCGTATAATGTGGCTTAACTATCCAAACAATCCGACAGCCGCAACAGCTCCTGACTGGTTTTTCCCAAAGGTGGTGCAGTTTGCAAGGGAGCATGACATAATAATTTGTCACGACGCCGCATATTCCGAGATGACTTATGACGGCTACAAGGCCCCGAGCTTTCTTGAGACCCCAGGCGCAATGGATGTAGGAATAGAGTTTCATTCACTCTCCAAGACCTACAACATGACCGGCTGGAGAATCGGATTTACCGTTGGAAACAGTGAGGTAATAGCCGCGCTGCGCCAGGCCAAGTCAAATGTTGATTCAGGGCAGTTCGAGGCAGTGCAGGATGCCGCCATTGCTGCCCTGTCAAGTGACCAGTCCTGCGTTGAGGACATGCGCCGTATATATGCCGAGCGGAGGGATGTGCTGGTCAAGGGCCTCAGGGAGATCGGGCTGGATGCACCCTCGCCTGCTGCAACCTTTTATGTATGGTGTCCTGTCCCCAAGGGCTATACCTCAGCGGAGTTCTGCGCCCGGGTTCTTGAAGAGGCAGGCATAGTAACCACGCCGGGCAACGGTTTCGGCGATCCGGGAGAGGGATATTTCCGCATGGCTCTCACTGTTTCCGCGCAAAGGATGCAAGAGGCAGTGGAGCGTTTGCGTAAAATCCTGTGATGCCTTGTCCCGGGCAGATACTGTTCCGATGGGGATGTTGGAGGAGCATGAGGTTTTTGTAGGAGTCGGTTCAAACCTTGGCAACCGTCTTGAGATAGCCTGCAATGCGCTCCGGATGCTTGATGCAACGCCACATTGCCGCATTATCAGGTGTTCCAGCTGGTATGAGACGGAACCCGTGGGGATGGAGAGTTCTTGCTGGTTTCTCAACGCGGTCGCCTCGTTCAGCACGCTGCTTGACCCCGGCAATTTCATGGAGCTGCTTCTGGATACGGAGCAACGGCTTGGACGGCGGCGGGCGCCAGGCTGCATGGACAGGACAATAGACCTGGACCTGTTGTATTATCAGGGTGTTATTGCAGGTTACGGGCAGCCGTCCCCTGGAGAAAACAAAGGCGCGGTCTGGAGCAGGCCTGAAAAGAAAGAGCATCTTGTTGTGCCCCATCCATCCATTTCCCAGAGGCGTTTTGTGCTGGAGCCGTGGGCTGAAATCGCCCCGGACCTTGTGGTTGAGCCTCCGGGATTGTCCGTTGCGGAAATGCTGCATAATCTCGAACCTGGCGGTCCGGCAGTGAGAAAGCTGCGGCATGCATGCCCTGAATTTTAATGCCGGGCCCTGATGGTTGACAGGTATCCGTAAGCCATGATGCGTTTCCTTGTGTTCCTGGCGGTAATTCTCGCAATTTTTTTCTATTTCAAGAAGCTCTTTCCAGGGCGCAAAAAATACAGAGGGCGAGACAGACATGAGGGCCCCAGGCCGCCCCGAAAACTGCCCCCCATAGTTGATGAGCTTGTTCAGGACCCTGTCTGCGGAGTATACTGCCCAAGGAGGGAGGCCAAAACGCTGGTCTGCAAGGGAAGAAAATATTATTTCTGCAGCATGGAATGCCTGAGAAAATTTCAGTCCGAAAACTGCTGACCGAAATCCGGATTCCCCTGCAAAAACAGCATGTTGCTGTTAAAACAGCAAGCTGATGACAGGCAAGGCAAGAGGCGAAGCGCTCTTTGCATGAGTCCTTCAACAGGGGAAACAGGCGGGTTCAGGCCGGTACCGCACGGGATGCCTTGTGGTGGAGATGGCCGGGATCGAACCGGCGGCCTCCACGTTGCGAACGTGGCGCTCTCCCATCTGAGCTACACCCCCACATGGCCTTGACAGGTTCGGTGTCGGATATTGGAGCATGTTTGAAAACATTACCAGTCCAAATCCGGACCGTCCTATAAAATAATAGCGTTTGGGAAAAATGCAATCTGTTTTTGTCAACTGCATCAGACCGTGCGGAGCGTCGGTGCCGCAAAATGGATCTGCCCTGCTGGCCGGCCATGTTGGCAAGCGTCTGACAGCCAGGGTATTCCGGGATGTGGCCTGGGGTAAGGCCGTGGTTTTTTAAGGCTTTTCGCTTGGCGCGGGAATGGAAATAAAGTCTGGAGAATTTTGGTGTCTGAAAAAGGAAAGGAATCTTGCGGCTGCAATGGAGACAGGGGCGGGGCAATGCCCAGGGAGGCAGGAATACTGCTCCATATCACATCCCTTCCCGGCCATTACGGTATTGGTGAGGCAGGGCCCGAGGCGTACTGGTTTGTTGATTTTCTGAAGGATGCCGGGCAGTCAGTGTGGCAGTTTCTGCCGCTCGGCCCTACCTCAAGGGTTTATGGCCACTCTCCTTACATGAGCAGTTCGGCATTTGCGGGAAATCCCCTGCTGATAAGCATACGGAACCTGATCCGGGATGGGTGGATAAGCCGGGAAGATGCCGATGATTGTCCGGAGTTCTCGGAGTATTTCGTAATCTTTGACAGGGTGGAAGAGTACAGGACGCGCCTGCTCAAAAAGGCCTTTGCCACATTCAGAAAGCTGGGGCCAAGCCCCTTTTTTGAAGAGTTTTGCCGCAGGTCGCCCTGGCTTGATGACTATGCGCTGTATGAGAGCCTGAAGGGCAGATACAAAAATCTGCCCTGGTACAGATGGCCCAGGGAGATAGCCACTCATGAAGAAACGGCTGTTGAGGCTGCCTGCCGCCAGCTTTCCGGGGAGATGCTTTACCACAAGTTCGTCCAGTTTCTCTTTGATTCCTGCTGGAGGGATCTAAGGAAGCATGCAGCTAACGCCGGGGTAAGGTTGGTTGGCGACATCCCAATTTACGTAGCGGAAGACAGCAGTGATGTATGGGCAAACCAGGAGTGTTTTCAGCTTGACCCCGTGACTTTAAGACCCAAATTTGTTGCCGGGGTGCCCCCTGACTACTTCAGCAAGCATGGTCAGCTCTGGGGCAATCCTCTGTACCGCTGGAAGGAATCCGGCGGTCGGGTAAATGAGCCGGTGTACAGGTGGTGGAAGCAGCGTTTCAGACGCATGGCCGAGCTTGCAGACATTGTCCGCATAGATCACTTCAGGGGCTTTGAGGCATACTGGCGAGTGCCAGCAGGTGAAGAGACGGCGGTAAACGGAAAATGGGTCAAGGGGCCGGGCCGGGCATTCTTCAACCGGATGGGAGATGCTGTAAGGTGTCTTGAAATAATTGCAGAGGACCTGGGCACATTGACCCCGGAAGTGGAAAAACTCAGGGATTCCCTCGGGTTTCCGGGCATGAAGGTATTGCAGTTCGCCTTTGATTCAGGGCCTGAAAACCCCTATCTGCCGTGGAACTACAGGACAACGCAATGCGTGGTTTATACAGGAACCCATGACAATGACACCACGCTGGGCTGGTATTTCGATCCTGATGTAGATCCCGCCAGCAAGGCAGCGGCGTTGAGATATGCAAACAGTGACGGTAGCCGCATCCACATGGATTTCATTCGCATGGCATACAGCTCCATTGCGCGCCTGGCCATTGTTCCGATGCAGGATGTATTGGGTTTTGGAAGCGACTGCCGTATGAACAGGCCCGGCACTACTGAAAATAACTGGGTATGGCGCTGCGCTCCGCGTTTTATTACCCCGGAGCTTGCCGCAACCCTTGCCGATCAGGCGCGGTTTTATGCCAGAGCCAACGGCTTAGGGAGTTGACAAGACGCAAGCGCTTTATAAACCCCATCTGTTTTTTTAAATCATGCATGGGGCGTAGTAACTCTAAAAAAATTTTTGAGGTACGCTATGCCCCGGTTTCAATATTCTCACTATACCAGCAACAAACCAGGCGCTGCCTTCTGGAAATCCCATGTGAAGGCATGGCATGGCAGCGGTCTTGATCGTGCCGAATATTGCAGGTGTCACGACCTTTCTTATCATGCCCTGACCTATTGCTTGCGCCGACGGAAACCGGCCACCAGGTAAAAATCATAACACCAGTGCCGCCTACGGCACCAAGAGTGGCCGAATTGCCCAAAATAAGAAGTCCTCAAAAGGAGCTGAATTCCTATCCTGACTACCGATACTGAACTTCCTGATTCCTAATCTGAGCGACTATTTCTTGAACGGCTTGGAAGCCGTTATTACAGGCGATAAAATTCGAAAGTTCATCACAACTGTAATATTGTCAAAGTGGACCAGGTGACGGCTCGCTCCATCAATAAAGAAGCAGATGGCCTGCTTAAATATTTCAATGACGCCGAGTCCTTTACTGCTTTTACGGATACCACCTGACAAAACATCCATATACTCCAGAAGCCAAATACCAGAGATGTATCTGACAAACAAAACAAGGCCGGCTCGCCCAGTCAGTCTATCCTAGGTAATGGCGATATCATCAATTTTATATTTATTTTTTCTACATATTCCGGTTTTTTGTTTATGTGCGCCTCCACCT